>NZ_NDIO01000061.1:0-8593 GCF_002241085.1 Vibrio sp. V03_P4A6T147 | reverse complement strand
TATTAAAAGGCAAAGCATGGAAGCTAATGTGGCTAAAGCTAGAAAGAAAAGGGCTACCGAAGGAAGCTCCGGACATATCATGGGCTTACAGAGGTATTGCTCGATTAGGGGGTTGGAAGAATACAAAGCGAACGGGTCGTGCTTCTATAAAGACATTATGGCAAGGATGGTTTAGGTTACAAACCATCCTTGAAGGGTATGAACTGGCTAAGTCTCTTGATTCACCAGACTTGTGATCAAGAGACAGACCCTAACCCTCCCCTCAAAGGGGAGGGAATTTAAAAGCGATCACTGTAATCAGTACCTTTCGGCACCGAAACGAACGCTTTTAGTCCCTCACCCTTTTAGGGGGGAGGTTAGGAGGGGGTGTACAGAATTTAAAAGCGATCACTGTAATCAGCCCTTTTCGGCACCGAAACGAACGCTTTTATCAATCCTTTTTCAGGAAGACGAACGCGCTTTTGCCCATCCACCTTCAAGGTAGACGAGAGCGCTTTTAGTCCCTCCCCTTCTAGAGGAAAGTTAGGTAGATGTACGGAATTTAAAAGCGATCACTGAAATCAGCACATTTCAGCACCCAAAACGAACATGCTTTTAGCCTCTCCCCTTCAAGGTAGACGAGAGTGCTTTTAGTCCCTCCCCTTCTAGAGGAAAGTTAGGTAGATGTACGGAATTTAAAAGCGATCACTGAAATCAGCACATTTCAGCACCCAAAACGAACATGCTTTTAGTCTCTCCCCTTCAAGGTAGACGAGAGCGCTTTTAGTCCCTCCCCCTTCTAGGGGGAGGTTAGGAGGGGGTGTACTACAAACTCACACCAATGTTGCTCACGCCTTCGTCGCGTAGCTCTTGGCGTAGGTCTTTAATCAAATCAATATCTCGCTCTACGGCTTCACGCAGAGGGCGGAAAATAGCCCACTGCACATCCCATTCGGCGCAGACCGCTTCATTTTGTTTTTGATTGTCGTTGGTGATCTCTTCGCCCGTTTGCGCTTCTTCTAACTGCGCCACTGTCAGCACCGACACCTGACTGATTTTTTGCATGTTTTCATACAGATAATCGCGATCAAGCAGGCCGTGAAGTAGGTGAGACAAAGCCACACACGCATCAATTGCTGGGTACACAGCGTAAACATCAAAATCTTCTGGGCTTGGAATGATCTCTTCCAACTTCTCCAATTGGTTCTCGAAATTGATTTTGGCACTTTTTACCGTGAGCAATTCCCAAACACTGTCGAGAATATCTCGATATACTCGCGTGTGAGCAAATTCAGTATTGTCGCAAAACATGGCATAGTTCGGGTACATACGTTCACACAAACACGCCATAAAAGTAATTTGTTGCCAAGGTTCAAATTTCTCAAGACGAACCTGCAGAGGGTTTTGTAGCATAATCACTCAATCGCAGCAGAAAAAGACAGCGGAAGTGTACTTGATAACCAACAGGGAAAAAAGCAAAGCCGATGAACAATTTCACTCATAAACTCTATATTCTGACCGAACACAACGATATTTATCGACAAGCGATTGAACAGGCGCAGTTGAGCGGCTTAACCATCACTGACGATCGCAGCGAAGCAACCATTTTGCTGGCCGCGCCACCACTGGCGGCAAAGTATTTGGACGATTTTCCGCAACTGGAATGGTTGCACTCGGAATATGCAGGCGTCGACACCTTAATGTCGCCACAACTTCGTCAAGATTATGAGCTCACCAACGTTAAAGGCATCTTCGGCCAGCAAATTGCTGAATACGTTCTGGGCAACCTGATTGCACACTTTCGCCACTTTGCTTGCTACGCGCAGCAACAAGCGGCTAAACAGTGGCAGACCCACCCTTATCAATCGATCAATGATAAAACCATGGTGATCCTCGGCACAGGCTCGATTGGCAGCCATTTAGCGAAAGTAGCCAAAGCCTTTGGTTTGCACGTGATTGGCGTCAACCGCACTGGCATCCCAGCCAAAAATGGGGGGTTTGATAAAACCTATCACATTAACGAGCTTGCTACTGCCTTCGCCCACGCGGAGGTTGTGGTCAGTACGTTACCCAACACGCCGCACACCAAAGGCTTGCTCAATCAAAGTACGTTGAGCCATTGCCACAATGCATTGCTGTTTAATGTCGGGCGCGGTAAAAACCTTGTTGAGAGTGATTTGATTGCATTGATTGAAGAGGGGCACATTCAACACGCCTACCTCGATGTGTTTGAAAAAGAGCCATTAAGCGAAGATCACCCGTTCTGGACGCACCCTGCCATTAGCCTTACCCCGCACATCGCAGCAGTGAGTTTTCCTGAGCAAGTGGTTGAGATTTTCACCCGTAATTACGGCTTGTGGCGCGACGGGTTCCAACTTGAAAACAGAATTGATTTTGAAAAAGGCTATTAGGTCAAATAGCGGTTAATAATCGGCACTAAGCCTAGGGAAACCTTAACTCAATGTTACTATAGACACGCAAACCACTTGCCATTGCTGTCGAGAATACACTGCCGCATCGAACACGGGTTAATGCGGTAAAACAGGAACGGTATCGCCTAATGACACAAGGAGCAAATCATGCCTTCAGCCATCACTTCGTGGCTACAATCACTGAACATTAATTTAGAACAACTGCTGCCGATTGCTGAAGCACTTGGGCTTATCGCGCTTATTTCTATCGTTATCCATTTAGTGTTGCACCGAGGGGTGAGCCTATGGCTACAGCGGCGCACAACCAACGCACAAGTTTTACAAAACATTCTGTTTAGCAAAAAGCTTTTCAGCCGCTTTGCCTTGTTAATTCAAGGGATTGTCATTTCAATCCAAACTCAGTTATGGCTTAGCCACGCCAGTGCGACTTACGAACTGCTGCATACATTGACCTTACTGTGGATTATTCTCTTTGGCCTGTTAAGCAGTTACGCTCTGCTCAATGTGGTGGAAACGTTACTTTATCGCAGCGCAACCAGCCGTAACATTCCGCTCAAAGGCATTATTCAAAGCATCAAAATCATCGCATTTGTTATCGCCGCACTGTTTGCGACATCGATTTTAATTGGCAAATCACCAGTGCTACTGCTGAGCGGTTTAGGTGCGATGACGGCGGTCATCATGCTGGTATTTAAAGACCCGATTTTAGGATTAGTGGCGGGAATTCAGCTTTCAGCGAACCAAATGCTAAGCGTCGGTGACTGGCTCGAAATGCCCAAATATGGCGCAGACGGTAACGTCATCGACATTAGCCTGACCACAGTCAAAGTGCAAAACTGGGATAAAACCATCACCACTATTCCGACTTATGCCTTGATCTCTGATTCGTTTAAAAACTGGAAAGGGATGCAAGAATCAGGCGGCCGACGCATTAAACGCAGCGTATTAATTGATGCCAATAGCATTCACTTTCTGACGCCAGAAGAGCAAAGCTACCTACGCAAAGCACAACTTTTAGAGCCCTACTTGGCCGAAAAAGAACAAGAGCTCAACGCCTATAATCAGATGAGCCAACTCGATTTAGCCTGCCGCATCAATGGCCGCCGCTTAACCAACATTGGCAGTTTTCGTGCCTATCTAGAACGTTACTTGCGTAACCATCCCCAAATTCACCAAGGCATGACATTAATGGTGCGCCAACTGGCCCCCACGCACGATGGCGTCGCGCTGGAGATCTATTGTTTCACCAATACGGTCGTGTGGGTCGAATATGAAGGTATTCAATCGGATATTTTTGACCACATTTACGCCGTGCTTCCTGACTTCGGCCTGCGCGTTTCGCAAGCGCCAACTGGGAGTGACTTTCAAGCACTCGCAAGGTAAACGTGACATTGCCTGAATTTCCTCCCCCTAATGGGGGAGGTTTAATCGTAAAGTGATCGAGAAGGGTTACAGCTTAAAGCGGTTAATTTCTTGTTGAAGCTCTTTAGATAAACTAGAAAGCAATTCAGCTTGTTGGGAAGCTTCTTGCGCTTCTTTTGCCAGTTCATCAGACACATCACGTATACCTTGGGTATTACGCGTAATTTCCTCTGTGACTGACGCCTGTTCTTCTGCGGCGGTTGCAATTTGGGTTGCCATATCGCTGATCGTGCCGACCGCTTCACCAATTTTCACTAAGCTTTGCGCGGCCACGTTAGCATCTTCCACGCTACTTTCGGAAAGCTTGCTACTCTCAGTCATGATGTTCACGGCCTGAGTCGTGGTTTTCTGCAACGTTTCAATCGTCTGTTGAATCTCTTGCGTCGAACTGTGCGTTCGTTGGCTGAGTACTCGAACTTCATCCGCTACCACCGCGAATCCACGCCCTTGCTCACCCGCCCTTGCCGCTTCAATCGCCGCATTCAGTGCCAGTAAGTTGGTTTGCTCAGCAATGCCCTGAATCGCCGACAAGATCGTATTGATGTTTTGTGCGTGCTGATTCAAGTTCTCAATGACTTCTTTGGCTACCGTCATCTCTTTCGACAACTCACTGATCGACTGTTGAGTATTTTTCACCTGCTCAACGCCGTGGTTAGAAATTTTCACCGTATCCAAAGACGTGGCCGCTGTATTATCTGCATTGCCTGCAATCTCTTGCGTGGCGGCTGCCATTTCGTTAATTGCAGTGGCCACCATGTTGATTTCATCTTGTTGCACCATAATGCGTCGGGTACGCTCATGGGCTTGCGCAGCGGTGTTTTCTGCTTGCAGTGTTAACCCTTGCGACACTTCATGGAAACGCTTGATCATGCCGTGCATATTACCGACGAACTGATTAAAGTTATTCGCCAGTGCGCCTACTTCATCTTGATAACGTGGTTCAATGCGCTGCGTAAGGTCAGCATCACCGTCTGCAATTTCCGCCAATGCTTGGGAAACTCGGCCCAAGTCACGCAGTAAGAAGCCAACCAATGCCGAAAACACAATCACGACCAAAATTGTAATGGCGACTGATATCGAGGTTAACTGCATAAAGAGCGCGCCAATATTGGTGTACTCCACCTCTTTATCGAGCTCAATGCCGAGCACCCAGTCAGTCTCAGGAACGGCGGTAAAGAATAATAATTTTTCGACATCACCAACCATCACGGTTTGTATTTTATTCTCTGCCATTGAGCGGTCGATGACTTGTTGCGTTAGGTTAGGGCTATAAGAAGCCAGCGGTTTGAGAATCAAATCTTTATTACGGTGTGCAACAATTAACCCTGTATCACGATTAACCAACATAGCGTTTGATTTTGCCCCTGCATCAATCGCAATGACATCCTTCACTAACTGATCAATTAACACATCAGCACCAATAACGCCCCAAAACTGTCCGTCTTTCTTAATCGGTTCAGCGAGCGTTACCATCAAAGCGCCCGTGATCGCATCGGCATAAGCGGCAGTTAATATCGTGCCGGAGCTATTTTTCGCTTCTTGATACCATCCTCTTGTCCGAGGATCATAGCTTGCATTGTCTGCACCTCGAGACGGAATAGAACGGTGCATGGTGCCTTGCTCAGTGCCGAAATAGAGTAAATCAAACTGTGCACCTTGCTGAGCTTGCTGTAAAAAAGGCAGTGAATCTTCCTTCATTGTGTGAGGGATCACCGCACTAATGACTTTGCTACGAACATCCAACCATTGGGTAATCGAACTCGTTGCCGATTTCGAGATACCATACACCCTTTCCTTGATGCCACTCTCCGTTTCATCTTTCAATAAATTTGCCGACAGTAACGTCAACACCACCGCCATCACAATAACAACAAGCAAACTTGTCATTATCAACTTACCTTTTAACGATAGATTCACAACTCACCCCCATTGGTGAAATAGATTAGGTTTTGTTTGTAAGAATCGCCCACTACACATGTACACTTTGCACTCACACCGCGTCGTAATTAACCGACAAAAAGTCCAAGCCACAATCTAAGCCACAAAGCGTTATCGTTTAGTTGCTAATGGATACAAATCTTTTACACCTATTAAAAGTAAGTTACTGCTATTAACAATGCAATTAACACGGCAAAACATTGCGCTCAATCTATCACCTCATAACCTAAACTGCGCAACGTAACCGCAAAAGCTTGCTTTGTGGTGGGCTCTCCATGAATCAAATGAATTTGCTTAGGCTTGGTCGCAATGCCCTCAATAAAGCGCAACAAATCGGCTTGGTCGGCATGGGCAGAATAACCCGACATACTGTGAACCTGTGCATTCACCAGCACGTCATCGCCATCGATCATCACCGAGTGATCGCCTTGCGCAATTGCTCGGCCCAGAGTGCCTTGAGCTTGGAAGCCCGCAAAGATCACATCGGTTCTTTTATCAGGCAACAGCGCTTTTAAATAGGCCATCACTCGGCCACCTTCACACATGCCAGACGCGGCCACCACAATCGCCGCTTCCCCTGTTGAGGCTAAACGGTTGACCAATGCTTGATGGCTTCGATGATCTTGAACGGTAATACACTGTTCAAACGCAAGCGGATGTCTTTGTGCATCCAAACGCTTTTTCGCCTCTTTTCCCCACAATTTTTTAAACTTTCGGTAAGATTTCGTCACCTGTTGCGCCATGGGTGAATCTAAAATAATCGGAATATTGCCATCGATTTCACCGCTGAAGATCAATTGTTCAATATCAAACAGCAGCTCTTGCGTTCGGCCCACACTGAATGCTGGAATTAAAATGGTGCCACCGTCTTGTAAAGAACGGTTGATGATGTCCTTTAAGCGCTGCGCCCGCAGCTGAACATTGTCGTGGGTTTTGTTCGCGTAGGTTGATTCAATCAGCAGATAATCAGCGCGAGGCGGGGAGACTGGGTCCGGCAATAACGGTGTGTTGCTGGGACCTAAATCCCCTGAAAACAGGACAATTTCATTATTTGGCAGTTTCACTTCAATAAACGCTGAGCCTAAAATATGGCCCGCAGGCGTAAAGCGAAAATAAGTATTGTCTAAATCACGAGAAATACGCTGCCACACGCCATAATTCATCGGCTTTATTTGTTTATTCAGCCTTTCTAATATTCTTGTACGCTGTGCTTGCCCTAAACCAAGTTGAAGCTTTAACCCATCTTCTAACATTAATGGGAGTAATTCTGCGGTAGCGGGTGTGCAATAAATAGGCTGATGAAAACCAGCCTCTAATAACCAAGGTATACGGCCGATGTGATCAATATGCGAGTGAGTTAACAACAATGCCTGCAGATGAGTTAATGGAAAATCAATCGCCATTAGTCGGCTATCACGCCCTTGGAATAAGCCGCAATCAACCAAAATCCCTTTCTTCCCAAGCCTCAGCTCATGACAAGAGCCCGTGACGGTCTCTTTTCCACCATGGTGAATAATATCCATATTCTTCTCCTGAATTTATGTTTACTCGCATATTTAGCGGTTAAATAAACAACATAACATGGTTAGTGTTTCGACAAAAAATATCACTCACTGTTGCAAAACGCGATGCCATCCTTATAAATTGATTGTATTAATTTCAAAATCATCAATATTGATTAATTTTCAACACCAAATACTCGGATATATATACATAAGAAGAATCGGTATACCGGGGATAATAAATGTAATTGGTATGACATATCAGAAAAATAGTCTATACTGCCCGCCCAAATAGGAATATTCCTACAAAGTAGGTATATCCTTGCAGGAAAGCATAAGAAATCAATGATAATATAATCGCGCTAGGTTATTAAATTAATAAACCAGAAAGACTAAGGCTATGACTGATATTTTTAATGAGTCAACACAACACCGTGAATCCGTTGCTGAACTCTCTGAATTAGGCGATTACGATGGACAAGATCAAACGATTGATAGTTTGGTCAATGAGATAGTGTACATTTATTGTCCAGATGAAGATGCGAGCAAAATTCACACAGTGCTCTCTCGTCATCCAATTCACTACCAAGTAAACAACTACAACTTAGTCGATTTTAAAAATAAAACACTTTGTCATTTTAAAAGTGCGAATTTGTCTAAACGTCAACAGCTATTTTTAATCGCTGCGACCGAGTTTGGTGCATGGGTTGAGCCACTGGTCAGCTATTTTGACCGAAAAGTAGGCTATACAGAAACAGAGCTACTGCACAGTGGTTACTTCCTGCACCAAAAAGCCTTTTCTATTTTATCAAACAAAAGACATAGCCGAGAAAAACGTTTTATTGATCTCTTTTTTGTTTTCAGCTTATCGACTGTCGCAATACCCGTTGGGCTAATCACCGCGCTTCTCATTAAACTAGAATCACCCGGTCCTGTTTTCTTCAAACAACGACGGACAGGACAATACAACAAAGAATTTGAAGTGATTAAGTTTCGCTCAATGCGTAATGATGCAGAAAAAAATGGCGCGCAATGGGCAACAAAAAATGATGCACGTGTGACCAAAGTGGGCAAATTCATTCGTAAAACACGAATTGATGAACTTCCTCAATTAATCAATGTATTAAAAGGGGAAATGTCGATGGTTGGCCCACGGCCAGAACGTGAAGTATTTATTGATGAGCTTGAAAAGCAAATTCCCTACTACCGTTTTCGTCATGCGGTGAAACCGGGAGTTACAGGGCTTGCTCAAGTGAAGTACCCTTACGGTGCATCAGTAGAAGATGCCGTATGGAAACATAAATATGATGTGTACTACAT
>NZ_NDIO01000272.1:0-8763 GCF_002241085.1 Vibrio sp. V03_P4A6T147 | reverse complement strand
TATTAAAGTCACACTGTGGGCTTTCATCGCATTAGGTTTCAGTGTAATCAATGCCTATGCGGCTATGGATCCTAAAGATAAATTTCTCCAAGCATTGGAGGGCATTGAGCAGATCACCTATTCACTACCGATCAAGGCAAAAGCACAAATTAGTGAACTAGAAGAAGACTACATCATATTGTCACAGCCTTCCGCTCTCGTTGTCCGTTACTATTTAGCCAAAGCCACTGTATATGGGCTACTAGAGGAATATGATAGGAGCTTAGAAGCGGCGCAATTAGGATTAAAGCGAACAGAACACACCAACGTTGAAACGCTCACTCTCAAACTAAGAGAGATTCAAGCTTTACGGCACCAAAAAGTCGACGTGTTGCCGAAACTTGACGCACTGTTAGTTGAAGCAGGAAACGATCACAATGCACAAATCGAATCAGAAGTATTACTAGCTAAAAGTCTCTATTACCAAGAGCAAGGCGAGTTTAAAAAATCGTACGCCGCAATAATGACCTCAATTGATACAGCAAAATCCATAGATAACAAAGAGTTAATGGAGAGAATATCTCACGGTCTAGGTCAAATACTGGTTCAGCTACAAGATTTTGATCGTTCACAACTGTTACTTGAAAATTCCTACAGTTACTTCAAGCAGCGTAAAATGTCCTATAGCCAGTTGGTTAGCTTACTCGACATCTCTAAGTTGCAAGAGTCACGTAATCAAATCACGGCGGCGATCGAAACCTATAAAACAGCACTCAAGCTGGCACAAATACTGGGTGACGGGCGACATCGCTTTCGTATTAACATTGAACTTGCACGACTTTATCGAGATACCAACAACCGTGATCAAATGCGCTTTTTCTTGAAAAAAGCGGAGGAACTGCAGTACCGAGAAAGCCAACCAGGCTACCTTGCCACTTTTCAGCTATTACAAACACAAGATCTATTGGAACAAAAACGCTACGGTGAAGTGATTGAATTTGTAGAACCACTCATTGCGCATATCAAACAAAGATCAAATCTACTTATTCAACAGATAGAGTTGTTAAAAGTGGCAGCACAGGCTTATGCTGGGCAAAATAACTACAAACAAGCCTATGAAACTTATGATTTTTATCATTTACGATCGCTCACACTTCGCAATGTTGAACAGATAGAGAACTTACAGAGACAACAAATGTTGTTTGATCTTGAGCGTCTACAATATGAAAATCAGGATCTAAACTGGAACAACGTACTTCAAAAGCTAGAAATTGAAAACCATCAGAAAACGTTTCATCTATTAGGTGAAATTGTCTTTTTCCTTGCTCTTGCATTAATCGGATTATTGGTCATATTTATCTGGGCCAACCGCTCTCGCATCAAAATGGGCATGCTTGCCAAAACGGACACCTTGACTGGCTTGTATAATCGACGCTACATGGAAGAACGATTTGCAAAACATCAATCCAAATCTTACCAAAATAGTAGCGAAGCGCTTATTAAACTCGCACAACGGATTTTGATGTGGCAACAGACTTGGTTCAAAGGTCAATCTTCACCTAAAAAAAACGCCGAACCATTCGACTCAGCGCAATTAGACGAACAAATCCAACATAATGAAGATGCAAAACCGATTAGCCTTATTTTGACCGATATTGATTATTTTAAAGTCATTAATGACACTTATGGTCACGCCTTCGGCGATCAAGTATTAGTGGAAATTGCGGCTATCTTTAAGTCATCGGTACGCTCTTCCGATGTTGTCGCTCGCTACGGTGGGGAAGAGTTTCTCATCTTACTACCCGACACTGACTTAAGCGTCGCTAGCGAAATTGCCGAAACCTTACGCCGGAAAATTGAAGACCACGATTTTGTAACCGAATCACGAGAATCGGTATCCGTCACTTCGAGTTTTGGCGTGTTGACCGCAACGAATATTGATTTAGACCTCCAAGCATTGTGTGAAGAAGTCGACCAACTGCTTTATGCGGCTAAAGCCAGCGGCCGAAATTGCTTAAAAACACGTTGGCTGACTTATTAGCCAAGTCCCATCATTGCTTAGTTTGGCTATATAACGATTATTTCTAAGCTAGCCTATGTAATCGCTTTAATTGACTCGAGATATTCCCTACAATCGTGTTAAATTTTCGAGCATTTTCGATACTGGAGTCCCCATGAGCAACGTGAAACATTGCAAACTTCTTATTCTTGGTTCTGGCCCGGCTGGTTATACGGCAGCCGTTTACGCAGCTCGCGCTAACCTTAATCCAGTTCTCGTTACCGGTATGCAGCAAGGTGGTCAGTTAACGACCACTACAGAAGTAGAAAACTGGCCAGGAGACGCCGAAGGCCTCACTGGCCCTGCTTTAATGGAGCGAATGAAAGAGCATGCCGAGCGCTTCGAAACCGAGATTGTGTTTGATCATATTAATGAAGTTGATTTTTCACAGCGGCCATTCCGCCTTAAAGGCGATAGTGCAGAATATAGCTGCGATGCTCTGATCATTTCAACAGGTGCATCCGCACGTTACCTAGGTTTAGGTTCAGAAGAAGCCTTTAAAGGACGAGGAGTTTCCGCTTGTGCTACTTGCGATGGTTTTTTCTATCGTAACCAAAAAGTTGCAGTAGTGGGCGGCGGCAATACCGCTGTGGAAGAAGCGCTTTATCTATCTAATATTGCGGCACAAGTTCACCTCATCCACCGACGTGATTCGTTCCGCGCAGAAAAAATACTGATTAACCGTCTGATGGATAAAGTCGCAAGCGGCAATATAGTGCTACACACTGACCGTACCTTAGAGGAAGTCTTAGGTGATGAGACTGGCGTGACGGGTGTTCGTATGAAACACACCCAATCAGAAACGACAGAAGATCTGGACGTGATGGGCGTCTTTATCGCGATTGGTCACAAACCGAATACCGACATGTTTGCTGGTAAGCTAGAGATGAAAGAAGGCTATATCGTGGTCAGATCTGGCATTGATGGTAATGCAACTCAAACTAGTATTGAAGGTGTGTTTGCTGCTGGTGATGTGATGGATCACAACTATCGCCAAGCGATCACTTCGGCAGGAACGGGTTGTATGGCCGCCTTAGATGCGGAACGTTACCTAGATAGCTTGAACGATAAGTAGGCATGAACGACAAGTAAGCAAAAGGTTATTTTCCAGTTTTATAACAAAACCCTACAGCCCGGTGGTATATCCATCGGGCTTTATTTTGTATACTACCGCCCTTCCGTTTACATAATAATTCTCATTAAGCCTTCGAAATGGATAAGAAAAAGCAACGTAGCTTGAATAATTGGCTCAAACAGCAAAGTAAACTGGCAAAACGCTGGTTAATGATTGCTGTTGGCCTTGGCGTATTATCAAGTGTGTTTTTGCTGGCTCAGGCCGCACTCCTCGCCTCCATTCTGCATCAACTGATTATTGAACAAGTTGATAAAGCAGAGCTCATTCCCTATTTTCTTGGTTTGGTGGTGACGATTGCTGTGCGCGCCGCGTGCGCATGGGGGCGTGAAATTGCGGGTTTTCGCTGCGGAGAGCAGATCCGCATTTATATCCGTCAGTTAATACTGAATAAAGTTCGCGAGTTAGGCCCTGCTTACATTAAAGGTAAGCCTGCCGGTGCATGGGCAACATTACTGCTTGAACAAGTCGAAAACATGCAGGACTTTTTTGCGCGCTATTTACCGCAGATGTCATTATCTGTGTTGATCCCGTTTATGATTTTGATTGTGGTCTTTCCCGTCAACTGGGCGGCGGGTTTGATCTTCTTAATCACCGCCCCCTTAGTGCCGCTGTTTATGGCCTTAGTCGGCATGAAAGCGGCCGATGCTAATCGTAAAAATTTCAAAGCTCTGCAGCGGTTATCTGGCCACTTTTATGATCGCCTGCAGTCGATGACCACAATACGCCTATTCAACCGCACACAAGCCGAAGCCGATCAGCTTAAAGGCGCTTCTGAAGTCTTTCGCACTCGCACAATGGATGTATTGAAAATCGCCTTTCTATCATCAGCAGTGTTAGAATTTTTCACCTCGATATCGATCGCCATCACCGCCGTTTACTTTGGTTTTAGCTTTATTGGCGAGTTGAATTTCGGCTACTACGGTACAGCCGTAACTCTATTTTCCGGCCTATTTATCTTGATCCTTGCGCCTGAGTTTTATCAACCATTACGTGATTTGGGCACCTTTTATCACGCCAAACAACAAGCTGTCGGCGCGGCTGAAAGCATTGTCGAGTTTTTGGAAACAGACATTAGCAAGGTGAAATCAGGCTCTATCTCGCTCGACGGTGCACAGCAGATTGACATTGTAGCGCGAGATCTTGAAGTGTTTAGCCCTGAAGGAAAACGCTTGGTCGGCCCAATTTCATTTACGTTAGATAACCATTCGACCACTGCGCTTGTCGGGCCAAGCGGTGCAGGTAAAACCAGCTTAGTAAACGCCATTTTAGGCTTCATGCCTTACCAAGGCAGTTTGAAAATTAATGGTATTGAACTGAGCGATCTTGAACATACCAGCTGGCGTAAGCAGATCAGTTGGGTTGGGCAAAACCCACTATTGGTGCACGGAACCATCGTTGAGAATATCAGCCTCGGCAAGCATGACATGAGTGACGAAGCGCTTCATTCGGCTTTAGACAATGCCTATGCGGCTGAATTTGTCGACAAACATGGTTTGGATTACGCCATCACCGATCGATCTGGTGGATTATCTGTCGGACAAGCTCAGCGAATTGCACTTGCTCGCGCGCTGCTACAAAACGGCAATTTTTGGCTACTTGATGAACCAACCGCCAGCTTAGATGCACGCAGCGAACAGTTAGTGATGCAAGGTTTGAACCGCCAAATTCAACACCACACCGCTTTAATCGTGACACACCAATTAGCACCATTAAAATCGGTGCAACAGATTTTGGTGATGCAAAATGGGGCGATAGTTCAAGCAGGCGATTACAACACACTCAGCCAGCAAAAGGGCCTGTTTTCCGATATGTTACAAGCTAATCAAGCGCTTGATGAAGCCAATAAGGGGAACCTTGATGCGTGATCTCATCCCTTACCTTAAATTGTATAAAAAGCACTGGTTTGGTTTATCTCTCGGCATGCTGCTGGCCTTTTTAACCCTGTTTGCCTCGATTGGCCTACTGACCTTATCCGGCTGGTTTTTATCCGCAGCGGCCATTGCTGGCTTAACCATTGCTCGTGAAACATTCAACTACATGCTACCGGGCGCGTTTGTACGTGGGTTTGCCATGGGACGCACTGCAGGACGTTGGGGTGAGCGTGTTGTCAGCCATAATGCTACATTCAAGCTGCTGACGGATCTGCGTATTTTCTTCTTCCAAAAACTCGCGCCACTGATCCCAGGTCGTGTGTCAAACCTCAGAGACGCTGATTTACTCAACCGTCTAGTGGCAGATATCGATGCTATGGATCACGTCTATTTACGCTTAATCAGCCCAGTAACCGTGGGTGTACTGGGCATTAGTGCGTTAACGGCATTCTTATGTTGGTTCGACCCTGCCATTGGCTTAACCCTTGGTGCAATTCTTCTAACGCTACTACTCGTGTGGCCAGTCCTCTTTTATAAACTGGGTCAGCGTAATGGTGCCGAGCTCACCCAGCACAAGGCGGATTTGCGTATTGCAACGCTTGACTGGTTGCAAGGCTACAGTGAACTGACCCTGTTTGGTGCAGAAAACCGTTACCGTAAAGCGATTCTTAGCGCGCAGCAAAAATTGCTGGTCAATCAATTGGCTAACGCTCATTTTTCTGGCCTTGCACAAGCACTGCTCATGCTCGCTAATGGCTGGACGCTTGTGTTAGTGATCTGGCTTGCCGCCGATGGTGTGGCAGGTAATCAACCCGACCCGATGATTGCACTGGTGGCTTTTGCAACTATGGCAAGTTTTGAACTGCTGATGCCGATTGCTGGTGCATTTCAACATTTAGGACAAACACTCACTTCTGCTCGCCGCCTCAACGATATTATTCTGGCTGAGCCTGAAGTCCAATTTCCTACCGCTTCAACTCAGCACTCAGGTCAATTCGATATTGAATTTTCAGACGTAACCTTTCACTATCCTGACAGCAGCCAAGATGTGCTACGCGGTGTCAACCTCCATATTCCCGCAGGGCATCGCGTTGCAATAGTGGGACAAACAGGCTCTGGCAAATCAACCTTAATGCAACTGCTGTCACGCTATTGGGATCCACAGCAAGGTAGCGTCTCCATTGCAGGTACCCACTTAACAGCATGGAATGAGAGCGAACTTCGCCAAACCATCAGTGTGGTTAGCCAACGTGTAGATGTACTCAATGGCACGCTGCGAGACAACCTCGCGATGGCTAATCCAAGCGCAAACGATCAACAGTTGGCTCACGCCTTAACGCAAGTCGGTTTACATACTCTATTGGACGATCTAGGTTTGGACGCATGGCTGGGTGACGGCGGCCGTCAGCTCTCTGGTGGAGAGAAACGCCGCATCGGTATCGCGCGCGCGCTGCTCCACAACGGTTCAATTTTATTACTCGATGAACCCACGGAAGGCTTGGATAAACAAACAGAGCAGCAAATTCTGGCTCTGTTTCAACAGCATTTTGCGCATAAAACGGTCCTCTTTATTACTCACCGCTTGGTCGAGTTAGAAACAATGGATGATATTTGCCTGATTGAACAAGGTGAAATCGTGGAATACGGTAGCCACCAAGCGTTATTGGCCAAACAAGGCCGCTATTTCCAACTACAGCAAACCTTGTAGTCATCGTTTGTCATTTGCTCGTTATGAGACTTATCTTTTTTAGGAACACTATGCTGAATTAGGTAACTGAAGCTTGGTATGAAAAATCTTCGCCCTCTTGCTTTGAGAGTCAGTGCATGAGGGTGAAGAAGCGGCCTTGCAAAGAAGCGGCAGTCAACCAAACTAGCTAAATACGTACCTCATCAGCTTAATAAGTACTGAGCGTACTACTCATTTTATAGGTGAGATTTTTAATTAATATTCAAAGATAGATGGTTAATAAGATCTTCCACTGGCATTGGGTGTCCTAGGTAGTAGCCCTGCACTTGTTGACAGCCCATTGTCTGCAAAATTTTCAATTGGTTGGCTGTCTCTACGCCTTCTGCCACAATATTGATGTCAAAACTTTGCGCCATAGCAATAATGGCATTCACTATCGTTCTTGAACGATCATCATGTTCTACTTCAGAGACGAAACTGCGGTCAATTTTGATTTCATCCACAGTAAGATCTTTGAGCATGGCAAGTGACGTATAACCAGTGCCAAAATCATCGATGGAAAAAGTAATCCCGTTAGATTGCAGATTAGAAATAATTTCAACACTCTTTTTCATATCGGTAAGCGTTGCTGTTTCCGTAATTTCAATGCGTATGTATGAGTTCAAATTCTCATGCTGCTGAATAAATCGCGTGAGTTCATACATCTCATCAGCATTATTGAACTCAGTCGCGGAGACATTAACAGCAACGTGTTTAATTTGTGTCCCCAATATTCCTGAACGCCCCAGCTCCTGTGATACTTTTCCAACCACAAATTTGGAGATAGCGCCCGTCAAGCCATTGTCCTCGGCTAGTGGGATAAAAACATCCGGCGGGATAGCGCCTTTAACAGGATGGTTCCAACGAATCAGTACTTCGACACCGTTGACTGTTAATGTTTTTAGGTCATATTTAGGTTGATATACAACCGTTAAGCTATCGTCGTCGATCGCTAAGCGCAGGTCGAGGACCATTTGCCGGCGCTGCATCGCTTTTTCTGTTAATGTTTTGTCATGATACTGAATGGCATTCTTTTGTTTCTTTGCAACATTAAGAGCCTCAGTCGCGGAAACCATCAGTTCTCTGGCACTGATACCATCGGCTGGGTAAATGGCAACACCTATGCAGCAAGTTGTTTCAATATTGTGTTGCTTGGCCCGATGGGTATACAGACGTTGGACGCTCCGAACATGAGAATCCATATCTACAGCGTCACTCAACTTTACAAAACTGGCAAACTGATCGGCATGTAAGCGCGATACTAATGAGCCGGGCAAAGCCATTTCGTTAATATCGTGAGCTAAATCCTGCAAAAATGCATCTGCACGCTCAAACCCCAAAGTTTCGTTGATACTTTTAAAATCGTCGACATCAAGGTAACAAAGAATAAATCGCTCATTAGACTTTAATTTTTTGATCGTGATATTGAGAGTACGCACAAACATGCTAAGGCTGTGCAGCCCAGTGAGACTGTCCATATCATTGGCCTTTTCTAGTAAGCGATTCCCTCTAAGCACCAACATGAGCAAAAGTAAGGCGGTAATAATGACAAACATCAACCCCTTATAGGTTTGAGCGAGAGCGCGCAACTGGGCGTTATCTAGCAATAATTCGACTGTCATATCCGAGAATAATATCCAGAGCACGGCAAATGTTGCGTAGATAAGTGCCACTTTAACGGCTGAGATGCCTGCTCTATCCATGTTTAACTGACTCCAAATGTACCCGCTTATGATCGTAACATTGTAGCATCACTAAAATTTAGTCAACCATACCATACATGCCACATGTAGCCTGTTTCTTCACTCTACTCACTTAAATACCAGAAAATATGAACATAGGGATGTCAATCATGCACAAGTGCTCAATACCAACTCTATTGTTTTAATTTTTATTTTATTATCAATGTATTAAACGAAAAAATCCCGAGCTAAGCTCGGGATTTTAATATCAATTAACAGGCAACGAGAAAGTTTCGCTTATCGACGTGGCG
>NZ_NDIO01000080.1:0-8767 GCF_002241085.1 Vibrio sp. V03_P4A6T147 | reverse complement strand
CTGCTAAATGGTGTGCAATACGCTTAACCAATACAGAGTATTTTTCTAAAAATGCTTGTTGGCTCTTTAGGTTTCCGTGTTGGTCATAAGTAAGCGCTTTATTCACCGAATGGTTCCCCTACACTTTCTGTTCTATTTAGCAAACGCTCGACAAAAAATTCCAGATGGCCTGTCGGCGTTCTTGGAATTGGCCACGTTAACGCTTTACTTGCCAACGAGCTGATTGCCAGTGCCGCAGGTGACCGTGGAAACGCATCGACCACTATTTTTTGTTTTTTTACTGCTTGTCGCACTTTATCATCCAAAGGTATGCAAGCAACAAGTTCAAGGCTCACATTTAGGAATCTTTCTGTCACTAAAGTTAATTTAGCAAATAATTCCCGTCCTTCACGATAACTTCTCACCATATTGGCCACAATTTTAAAACGTTGCACTTGGTGTTCACGACTTAAGAGCTTGATCAGCGCGTAAGCGTCGGTGATGGATGTCGGTTCGTCACATACCACGATCACTACATCTTGTGCGGCGCGACAGAAGCTCACGACCATATCAGAAATACCTGCGGCTGTATCGATGAGCAGAATATCCATCTCATCTTCTAAACTGCCAAAGGCGCGTATTAAACCAACATGTTGGGCGTGTGACAACTCTGTCATCGATTGTGTGCCCGAGGTCGCTGGAATTATTCGTATCCCAAAAGGCCCCTCGACGATGGCATCTTTGAGTTCACACTCGCCAGCCAGTACATGCCCTAAGTTTCGCTTCGGGCGTATGCCAAGCATCACATCCACGTTAGCTAAACCTAAGTCTGCATCCAACACCATGACTTTTTTGCCTTGACGAGCCATGCAGATCGCCATGCCGAGTGTCACGTGAGATTTACCCACACCACCTTTACCACCAGTCACAGATATGACTTTGGTCAGTGACGGTTGAGTTAAGCGGCGTAAACCGCTCGCTTGGTCATATATCATATTATTCGCCATATTTGTCCGCCGCCTAGAATCTCTCGGAGTCGCTGCTCCAATAGTGAGGTTCATTCTCTGTCGACTTCTCTAGCAATTCGTTTGCCTTTGCAACCATGTACTTCGGCTGGGCAATCACAATATCTTCTGGTACACGCTGACCATTCGCGATGTAAGCAACGGGCAGTGCGTTTTGAACCACGACACTCACAAATTCCCCTAAGCTCAATGACTCATCAAGCTTAGTCATAATGCACCCTGAAAGAGGGATCCTTCTAAAGTGCTCGATTGTTTCTTGTAATACTTTTCTTTGTGCCGTTGCAGGCAGAACAAGGTAACTGTGGATGATTTCGCCACTCTCTTGCATCAGGGTATCGAGCTGCTCTGATAACCGAACATCACGCTGCCCCATCCCCGCGGTATCAACTAAAATTAAACGCCGATTTCTTAGCTGATATATTACATCGGCTAACTCACTGGAATCTTTAGCAACTCTTACTGGACAACCCATGATTCGGCCATAAATAGAGAGCTGTTCATGAGCACCAATACGATAGGTATCTGTGGTGACTAGAGCAACGTTATCAGCGCCATACTCCATAGCAGCGCGAGCGGCTAGTTTAGCAATGGTGGTGGTTTTACCAACCCCTGTTGGGCCTAATAGCGCAACCACACCACCACGTTTCAGAATATCTTGTTTGGAAACAGGGACTTGATCAGCCACTAAGCCAAGCAGTGCCTTCCAAGCTTTAGTTGGAGCAGTATCTTCTGGGATATAGCACGCAAGCTGGTCAGCCAGTTCTTGTGAAACCCCCATGCGCTCAAGTCTTTTAATGAGCATGGCACGCAAAGGTTCTCGACGCTCAACTTCTTGCCACATTAATCCTGAAACTTGATGTTCTAACAGGCGGCGTATTGAGGTCATCTCTTCACGCATGTTTTCCAGCTCTGGGTTCGAAACACTCGCCTCTTGCGTTGGGTAACGATCATAACGCGACGGATCTAGCTTCGGCGTTTGACGGGTGGACGCTCTTCTATCCTCTGCAATTAACTTCGCTAATGGCGAATCGGCTCGTAACTCTGCATTACCGTGTCCTGAGTTGGTGTTAGATGAACCTGATTGACGTTGCAATAATGCAGAGAGCGAATCTTCATTTTCGGCGTGATAGTCCGAATCTGAGCCACTTGGTGCGCTGTACTGCTTTAACATATTTGCAAAACGTTTGGTCATTGAACGCCCAGTGTCTGCGCTGTTTTGCAGGCTGACTCGATCATCATCCAACTCACGAGAGGATTTGTTCAAAGACGGGGTGACTTGGGTGTAACCTTGTTGTCTAGGCTGCGAATTATAGCGCTTGGCACTGTTTTGCTGGGTGGGCTGTTCACCATCCACAGCGGCAACGATTTCCACACCACCCGCGACTTTTTTATTCGACATGATCACCGCTTCCGCACCAAGCTCTTCTTTCACTTGCAGCAGCGCTGTTCGCATATCTTTGGCAAAAAATCGTTTTATTTTCAAAGCAGATATCCGTGTTTAAATGGCTAAAGCCCGATTAGGTAACAGCAGTTTCGTTAGTTACCAACGGCTTGAACAATCCGAATTTGTTTCTCGTCAGGTATTTCTTGATAAGAGAGCACACGCAAATTAGGTATCGTGTTTTTCACAAACTTCGCCAAAGTTGAACGAAGTACACCAGACGTGAGTAACACGGCGGGCTCACCTTTCAATTCTTGTTCTTGCGTTGCATGGCTCAGTGCAGCTTGTAGACGCTCTGCTAAGCCTGGCTCAATACCTGCCGATTCTCCTCCTGACGCCTGCATGGTTTGATGCAATATTTGTTCCAGCTCAGGAATCAGTGTTATCACTGGTAGTTCAGGTTCTATACCATTGATTTCTTGGACGATTAAACGCTTCAATGAGATTCGAACGGCCGCCGTTAGGATGTCAGGTTCTTGACTCCGCCCAGAATACTCCGCCAAGGTTTGTATTATGGTTCGAATATCTCGGATTGGAATCGCTTCATTGAGTAGGTTTTGCAGTACCTTAACGACTGTACCCAACGGCAGTTGATCTGGAACGAAGTTTTCAACTAGCCTTGGCGCTGAGCGACCCAGCATTTCAATTAAGTTTTGAACCTCTTCATGACCAATCAGTTGCGAGGCGTTATTAGTGAGAAGCTGACTCAAATGAGTGGCGAGTACGGTCGATGAGTCCACAACTGTGTAACCGAGAGCTTGTGCGTGTTCACGTTGTTCTTCACGGATCCAAACCGCTTCAAGGCCGAATGCAGGGTCGAGTGTGCGTTCACCGTCAATAACACCATAGACTTGACCAGGGTTAATCGCCAGTTCTTGATCTGGGCGGATCTCCGCTTCGCCAACAGCTACCCCCATTAAGGTAATGCGGTAACTATTGGGTGTTAATTCTAAATTGTCACGAATATGCACTGCGGGGATAAGAAAGCCAAAGTCTTGCGACAGTTTTTTCCGAACACCTTTTACGCGTTCGAGCAGCTCTCCACCTTGATCTCGGTCCACAAGCGGTATCAATCGATAGCCCACTTCTAAGCCAATCACATCAACGGGTTGAACATCATCCCAAGAGAGCTCTTTTTGAGTGGGTGCTTCGTTGTCCACTTTTGCAGGCAGTTTCTTTTCATCGGCGGTTTTTTTCTGTTTGCGTATCATCCAATACGCGCAACCACCCGCTAACGCGGCTAGCAGTAAAAAAGCAAAGTGAGGCATACCCGGTACAATGCCCATGATGCCGAGAATACAAGCGGTAATCATCAATGCTTTAGGGTTGTCAAACAGTTGGAAGACGACTTGCTCTCCCATATCTTCATCGGTATTTTGACGGGTAACCATCATGGCAGCGCCAATCGAAAGCAGCAATGAGGGGATCTGAGCCACTAAGCCGTCACCAATGGTCAGCAGTGTGTAGATTTGGATCGCTTCTTTAAAACCCAACCCATATTGCGCCATACCAATCGATAAGCCGCCAATAATGTTGATGAACAAAATTAAGATCCCAGCAATCGCATCCCCTTTAACAAATTTTGACGCACCGTCCATTGAACCGTAGAAATCCGCTTCTTTGGTTACTTCAAAGCGTCTCAGCCGCGCTTGGTCTTGATCGATTAAACCCGCATTTAAGTCCGCATCTATGGCCATTTGCTTACCCGGCAAGGCATCTAGGGTAAAGCGAGCACTCACCTCAGAAATACGTCCCGCACCTTTGGTTACTACCATGAAGTTGATGATCATCAAGATCAAAAACACCACTAAACCGACGGCGTAGTTACCACCGATCACCACACTACCAAACGCTTCAATGACGTTACCAGCCGCCCCAGGGCCTTCATGACCATACAATAAAACCACACGGGTTGAAGCAACGTTCAAGGCTAGTCGAAGTAAGGTTGCAATAAGCAAAACCGTAGGAAAAGCAGCAAAATCAAGCGGTCTACGGGTATAGACAGTAACGAGTAACACCACCATCGATAAGGCAATGTTAAAAGTGAAAAACAGATCCAATAGGAAGGCTGGGATCGGTAAAACGACCATAGCCAACGTGGCCAATACCATAACCGGCGCACCGATTGCTGGCATACTTCGCTGCGGTATTGATGGCAATTTATCTGCAAATGGGAGAGTAAATTTCATAGGTTAGCAAGCAATCTGTTGATAAATATCTATAAATGCGACAATGCGTTAACTCGGCAATGCAATTTTTAGTCCAGTAAAACAGTCAAAATAATGGCTACATTGGTAAAGGCAATAACCCTTCACTTAACGTAGCCTAGTTATTCAAATTACGTGAACTTCTTTTACTTTGAATGGTGGTTTAAGGATTAATACTCCAGATCTGCTGTCCTTTGCGCAACTCTCTATCATATTCGATACCAATCAGACCGGATGTGGGGAACATTGGAGGGACTAAATCGGTAACAAATTCAGCCGCGAGATAGCCAACTAACGGTAAATGAGACACCAGCAGCACTGATTCGATTTGTTCTACATCGGCCAAGGCAGAGACATACTCAAATACCACTTCCGCTTTCCCATAAGGTGTGATGTCATCACAGATCACAACATCATCGGCATTAAAATAAGAGGCTATCGCAGCCCAAGTTTGCTGCGCCCGTAAGTAAGGGCTTACCAATACTTTATCAACATGGCGAAGATCTTGCTTTTCACAAGCACGAGCCACAGCAACAGACTCACGAAGACCTCTTTCGGTTAAGGCCCTTTGTGCATCACTCGCTGCATAATGTTCAGCTTCTCCGTGACGCATAATAAAAATCTTCATTACTCATTCCTAGTGGTTATTATCTATGCCGTCTAGGCGGCTTTCTTCTCGATTATATCAGGCAACCAAGCAAAGACTTCGACACTGTTAACAGTCTATTAAAAAGTCTCCTGAAGGACTAAAATGGCACTTCGCTCATAAAATCATTGCTTGAAATTTGCACCTAACCGTTTCAACGCCATAATTAAAAAAGCCTTTTCTGTGGAGAGTCACTGTGCATTTAAGCCCTAACGACACCAACCAATACCGCTACATTACGTTAACTAATGGTCTGAGAACATTACTTATTCAAGCGGATGATGCACAAAAGTCAGCCGCTGCTTTAGCGATTAATGTAGGGCATTTTGATGACCCTGAAGACAGAGAAGGTCTTGCCCACTATCTGGAACACATGCTGTTTTTAGGCACAGAAAAGTACCCGAAAATTGGTGAGTTTCAAAGTTTTATTAATCAACATGGTGGCAGCAATAATGCATGGACTGGTACAGAGCACACCTGTTTTTTCTTTGATGTAAGCCCAAATCATTTTGAAAAAGCCTTGGACCGATTCAGCCAATTCTTTTGTGCCCCCTTGTTTAATGAAGAAGCTCTGGATAAAGAACGCCAAGCGGTGGATTCTGAATTTAAACTCAAACAGAATGATGATTCGAGAAGGCTCTATCAGGTTCAAAAAGAAACCATTAATCCGCAACACCCGTTTGCTAAATTTTCAGTGGGTAATTTAGAAACGCTGTGTGATAGAAATGGTGTCTCTATCCGTGAAGAAATTGTCCGTTTTCACCATGAAAATTACTCGGCTGATTTGATGACGCTCTCGCTAGCGGGCCCACAGACACTTGATGAGTTAGAGCAGTGGGCAAGAGATGAATTTTCCTCCATCCCAAATAAACAGCTCGGCCCGAAAAAAATAGAGGTGCCTTTTGTTTTAGACGCGCACCGAGGCGTCTTGATTCAAATCGAGCCACGAAAAGAGATCCGCAAACTGATTTTAAGCTTCCCTGCCCCAAGCGCGGATGACTTTTATCATGTCAAACCTCTCTCTTATTTCGCCCATCTCATCGGTTACGAAGGTGAAGGCAGTTTAATGCTGGCATTAAAAGAGAAAGGTTGGATCACGTCCTTATCGGCTGGAGGCGGCGCGAGTGGCAGCAATTATCGTGAGTTTTCGATAAGTTTTAGCCTGACACATGAAGGCGTAAAACAGGTCGATAACATCATCCAGTCACTCTTTACTCAGATTAAATTAATCGCAGATCAGGGGCTAAACGAATGGCGTTACCTTGAGAAAAGAGCGGTGCTTGAATCGGCTTTTCGCTTTCAAGAAACGACAAGGCCATTAGACATGGTCAGCCATTTAGTGGTTAATATGCAGCACTATCAGCCGCAAGACACCATCTATGGCGATTACATGATGGCGGGCTACAACGAATCACTACTTAAGCAAGCACTTCATTATTTGACTCCTGAAAATCTACGCGCCACGTTAATTGCTAAAGATGGGTATTACGATAAGAAAGCGAAATGGTATTTTACACCTTATTCAATTACTCCATTATCGGCGTCACAACTTGCAGCATTCGCAACCCCTTGCGACATTGAAACAAACTTACCGCCACTCAATCCTTTTATCTGTTACGACTTAGACCCAAAACCGTTAGAGCCTTCAACGTCTTTACACCCGGAAATCATTGAAGAGTTACCAGGCTTTCGTTTATGGCATCTACAAGACCATGAATTTAGAGTGCCTAAAGGGGTAATTTACATCGCGATTGATAGCCCCATCTCGGTAGCCACTGCTCGAAATATTGTTAAAACACGTCTCTGTGTGGAAATGTTTTTAGACTCGCTGGCCACGGAAACTTATCAAGCAGAAATTGCTGGGATGAGTTACAACATGTACGCTCATCAAGGCGGCGTCACCCTGATGCTTTCTGGTTTTAGCGAAAAACAACCACAGTTAATGGAGATGATTCTCGCACGCTTTGCTAAACGTGATTTTAGCCTAAAACGCTTTAACACCATCAAGCAACAACTGCTTCGTAACTGGCAAAATACCACTAAAGATCGTCCAATTTCGCAGCTTTTCAATGCAATGACGGGTATTTTACAACCCAACAACCCTCCTTATGAAACGCTACTTGGTGCCTTAAAACAGATAGAAGTCGATGAGCTCAGTGATTTCGTTGAACAAATATTAGCGCAACTTCATGTTGAGATGTTTGTCTATGGCGACTGGTTAAGAAGTGATGCACAAGCGATGGCAGATACGCTTAAAAATGCATTACGAGTCAAAGATCAACAGTACGAGGAATCATTAAGACCACTCGTCATGCTCGGAGAGAGTGGGACTTTTCAAAAAGAGGTTCACTGCGATCAAGAAGATTCTGCTGTGGTGGTCTATTATCAGTGCAATGATGCCGCACCGCGCAGCATCGCCTTATATTCATTAGCTAATCACTTGATGTCCGCTACATTTTTTCATGAAATTCGCACTAAGCAGCAACTTGGTTATATGGTCGGAACGGGCAACATGCCATTAAACCGTCACCCAGGCATCGTACTCTACGTCCAGTCACCGAATGCTGCCCCTTATGAGCTGATTAGCGCTGTAGATGAATTTTTAAATGCTTTTTACATGGTGTTGCTGGAGCTCAACGAATACCAGTGGCACAGCAGTAAGCGCGGTTTATGGAATCAAATTTCAACGCCCGACCCCACCCTTCGCAGCCGTGCGCAAAGACTTTGGGTTGCTATCGGCAATAAAGATGCCGGCTTTGATCAAAGAGAGCAGGTTTTGAGTGAACTGAAATCACTCAGTCGCAGTGATATGATCCGCTTTGTGGTCAATGAGCTAAAACCAAGGACCGCCAATCGACTGATCATGCACAGCCAAGGAAACGCACATCAAACGGTTCAGAAACTCAGTTTAGGGCAAGAAATTGGCTCAATTGAAGCGTTCCAGCTTCGGCCTAAAAGCTATAACTTAGGATAACCGTACTTCATCGCCATCAGAGCAATTTATCTTTGCTCTGATTTTACGATCTCTTTTAAAGAGTGGGGATGCAGTTTAATACACACGCCTTGCCACTTAAATGCAACCGTCGGGTTATGTAATCGCTCTCCTTCCCCTTTTGGACTGGACAATTTAACTTGAACACCTTGAGTGTCTAATGTTGTCCAGCATTCTTCTAATCGTGGGTAAATCGACAGTATATCCTGCAAATAAGCTTGCGCGGTTTGTGCCTCAGATGGCACCACAAATTCCACATGCTCCCAGCTCTGCTCTGGATAAATTTTCCCCTCGGCAGGGTAAGGCAATTCCAAACATTCTATTGACCAACCATAAGCCGATAGCGGCACCGCAAATTCAATCACAATGATAGGACGGCCATTTATCTGAGCACTCGATATTTCTCGTCCTTCCTCCAGCCATGCCGCATGTGCTAATGACGCTAATTTACGATCATTAATGCGCAGTGCAATGTGG
>NZ_NDIO01000064.1:0-8772 GCF_002241085.1 Vibrio sp. V03_P4A6T147 | reverse complement strand
CTCAAGCACTATGCACATGTAGGAGTATTTACGTGTTACCAAACCATACGTTTTAATACTGCTGCTTTCTTGATGTCGATTGCTATGACACAAGTTTTATGGTGGCTGGAATGGAGAGAGAAAAATAACGATGGTAGCCGAGCATCTTTATATCGTATTAGGTAAACGACTTGTTGATCAGCAATTAACATTAGAAGGGCGTAGCCGTGTTGATGGCCTTGTTAAGGCGTTACAACGTCATGACATCGATCATAGTGTCATTGCTTTATGTGGTGGGCTCACGCTAGGGCAACAGATTTCTGAAGCGAAGGCTATGTATCATTACCTTCAATCGGAGCTTACTCGGCTCAATGTGTCACTTTTGAATAACCGCATTTTGCTGGAAGAACACTCGACCAGCACAGTGGAAAATATCGAGAACGTCGCGTTAGAGCTGCAAAAAAACGGTGGTATTGACACGCAAAAAACATTACCTGTTACTTTCATTTCTAACGACTATCACTTGCAGCGTATTTTTGAAATTCAGCAATTAATGGATGAGCAAGGGTTACTGCGAGTGCTTAAACAACGCTGTGAAATGATGGAGATCACGCTGGCTATTTCACCGGATCTGCACGATCACCTAGCGGTGAAATACCCTTATACGCATTTAGCCGCGGAACTGTTTCTATTGGTCGATCAACTAACAACTTACCGTGTCTATCTTGAAGGTGTTGTGGCGGGCTCATTTTTTTGCGCGATCTCACGCAAGTGAGAGCCATTCCCTACCAAATCGCATATGAGGCTATTTTAGCGATCAACCATAAAATCGCAGACAAGCCAAAGTGGGTTTTTGTTCGCTGTCTTACGGATTTATTGATGCAGTGTATCAATGCCACAAAG
The DNA here is from genome assembly GCF_002241085.1 of Vibrio sp. V03_P4A6T147. Taxonomy (NCBI): domain Bacteria; kingdom Pseudomonadati; phylum Pseudomonadota; class Gammaproteobacteria; order Vibrionales; family Vibrionaceae; genus Vibrio; species Vibrio sp. V03_P4A6T147. The sequence continues at coordinate 7,890 of NZ_NDIO01000064.1, read as the reverse complement.
GGGGCGTTAAATGTCAGTGAGATTCAACCCTATCTCATTTTGTTCGACAGCAACTTAACGTTATTGAATCGATATCTTGATCCTGAAAACCCGTGCGTCGGACGCTGGTGGCGTCAGGGATAGTAACAAGCGAAATAGATGAATCAAAGAGACCCCGCAATGCGGGGTCTTTGCTTTTTAGTCAAGCGACTTATTTCCTGACCAAAAACCGTTTTGAACAAAACAACGTGTTAAGCCGTTTCTAACGTACGCTCTTTGACCACGCTTAGACGCTCGCCATAAATTGGACGTAGTGCTGCCAGTACATGGTTACGAGTTAGCATACCGACAAACTTGCCATCTTCAAGGACGGGGAGATTTTGTGGTTTGTTCACTTTCATGCTTTTTGCGCGCTCTTCTAAAGAGAGTGAGCTAAAACGGGTAGCAATACCCATGCTGCTAGTAGGGTATAACTGTTCTTTATCGATGCATAAAAACTCGGCGATATCAATCAGACGGTCAGATGCATCGATGGCGATAACATCGCGGCTCATAAGATCCACCACTTTTTGCCCTTCGGTAGGGAGGTAGTCTTGGCACCATAAATCCACCATGACATCGTGAGCTGAGAAAAATCCGACCAAACGACCAGCCACATCAACCACAGGAGCACTATCGAGCTGGTTATCCAGCAACATATCAATCGCTACTGCGGTTGGCATTTCCACGCCTAGAGTTACAGGTTGGGTGTTCATAATGTCTTTAACTGTAATTGTTTTATTCATTTTCGTTTCCTTCACTGACGTAATTGTTGCTGTTTCCGTAATAGTGCTAATGTTTGCGGCTTTAAGTTGTGGACGGCGGAAAATAGACCAGTTGGCGAGACCAACCAACACAGCACCGCCGACAATATTGCCCAAAGTCACTGGGATAAGGTTTGCCACCACAAATTGATGAATGTTCAAATCTGCGTAATGAGTGGCACTGATACCGATCTGCTGCCAGAAGCTCTCTGGTGCAAAGTTTTGAATCACAATGCCTAAAGGGACCATAAACATGTTGGCTACGCAGTGCTCGAAGCCGCTAGAGACGAACATCGCCACAGGCAAAATTGTCATTGCGGCTTTGGTCATTGCATTGGCTGAGCTAAACGTTAACCAAATAGCAAGACAAACCAGTAAGTTACATAGCACCCCAAGAGAAAATGCTTGAACAGGTGTATGGTGCAGTTTGTGCTGCGCGATGTTCAGCGCATTCAAACCCCATTGACCATCATCCAACTGATAGAGACCAGCCCCAGTAACTAAAAGCAGTAAGAACATGGCACCAATGAAGTTACCGATATAAACCTTGCCCCAAATGGATAACATTTTGCTAAAGCTGATTTGTTTATTGGCCCAAGAAATGCTCGACAATACGGAACTGGTAAACAGTTCACCGCCACAAATCACGATTAAAATCAGCCCCATGCTAAAGGCTAAACCACCCGCTAACCGACTGAGCCCCCAACCTGCGTTAGCACTGCCTGTGGTGACAGTGATGTAGAACAAAAATGCTAAGCCGATAAAAGCACCAGCCATAATGGCAAGGCTCAGTGTCATACCGCTACTTTTCTTGGCTTTGCTTAATGCAAATTTCTCGGCTTCTGCCATCATCTCAATCGGTGAGAACAGCTGTTTATTTTCAGAGTAGGCTGCAGACATACACGCTCCCAAAGCTCAATTTCATAATTACCTCCCAAGTTCAAACAAAGCGTCATGCCTTGCTTCCCATACAGACTAACGAACGAGTCATGAAGTAGTAAAATTGATAATTTTTAGATTACTCATCAAATGAATTGATATGAATAAATGAAAGAGTAGAATGAAACCGTTTGCGCATATTAACTCCCTTGAAATTAAAGGTGTGGCGCGCAGTAGATGAAAGCTAAATAGGAAAAGCAGTGCGGTATTCACTCAAACAATTAGCAGTTTTCGATGCTGTTGCCGATAGTGGCAGCGTCAGTCAAGCTGCGGATAAATTAGCGTTAACTCAATCCGCGACCAGTATGTCGCTAGCACAATTGGAAAAAATGTTAGGTCGCCCTTTGTTCGAAAGACAAGGAAAGCAGATGGCATTAACTCATTGGGGAATGTGGCTTAGGCCGAAAGCGAAGCGTTTATTACAAGATGCTCAGCAGATCGAAATGGGCTTTTATGATCAGCACTTGCTTAGCGGTGAAATCAGTATGGGGGCCAGCCAGACCCCTGCCGAGCACCTCGTTCCAGACCTTATCAGCATTCTTGATAACGATTTCCCAGAGATGCGTATTGAGCTTGGTGTGAAAAGCACCAAAGGGGTGATCGATGGCATCCTCGACTACAAATATGACCTTGGTATCATTGAAGGTCGATGCGATGATAACCGTATTTCCCAAGAAGTGTGGTGTCGAGATCACCTAACAGTGATAGCTTCGGCTCATCATCCTTTTGCCAAATGTAAAACGGTGAGTCTTGCACAGCTTGAACAAGCCAAATGGGTGTTAAGAGAACACGGTTCTGGCACTCGAAATATTTTTGATAGCTCGATTCACCATCTTATTTCCGATTTAGATGTGTGGCGAGAGTACGAACATGTTCCTGTGCTACGCAGTATGGTTGCGAATGGTCCGTACTTAACTTGTTTACCTTACCTCGATGTAGAACGCTTTATTGAGAATGGCCAACTGGTAGCGCTCAATGTGCCTGATCTGAATATGGAAAGAACGTTGTCGTTTATTTGGCGAGCAGATATGGCTGAAAACCCGTTGGTTGAGTGCATTAAGCGTGAAGGACTGCGCATGATGAAAGGACGACCAAGCGTACTTTAAGCTTGTTAATCTTGGTTATGATTTACTTTGTTACTTCTCAATATGGGGTGTGATAAGTGAAGCTGTTGAGTGTTCGCATTTAGCATCATGCCACACACCCTCATCACCTAATCTAACGCTCATGCTCGATTAAAAAGCACTTCAAATGTGTTGATTTATCGTTTGCGTCAACATTTCAATGAAATAAGTGCAGTCATTGCATTTATTTCATGACTTAGGTCACTAGTCATCCGTGGTTGAAGCTTTTAATATCGGCACTTGATTTATTGATGTCGCTATAGCAACGGCTTGTTAAATGACAGGCAGATAGCGGCTAAATGAGGGCGCTATGAGCACACTATTTGCAATTTCACTAACGACAGGCATTCTTTCTGGTGTTTGGGGCTGGATAGCCGTTTCGTTAGGCTTACTATCATGGGCTGGCTTTTTAGGATGTACGAGTTATTTTGCCTCTCCAACCGAGGGTATTAAAGGTCTTGCAGAAAGTTTGATAACTAATATCAGTGGCGTTTTTTGGGCAATGGTCATTATTCATTCATCCAGTTTGGTGAGCTTGGATATTTTGGGTTACGTTGTCACTGCGGTAGTGGCATTTTTAATGTGCATTCAAGCGTCGAAAGCGTGGCTTGGTTATATCCCTGGAACCTTTATTGGCGCTTGTGCCACTTTTGCTGCGGGTGGTGATTGGCAACTGGTTATTCCATCACTTCTATTCGGTGGCATTTTTGGCTTTGCGATGAAAACAAGTGGTATGTGGTTGCATCAACGATCTAACCAGCCAACGCTGAGCGACAGCGCAACTGTTGAAACGCGTTCTAAATCCTCAACTTGTTAATTTATGTTTAAGACTAATGCTGGTGAAATCTGCATTGGTAAAGGTTACCCCCAATTGATCCGTATCGATTCATCAAAATTGTTGATATACCCATTCAATATAAGATTAGTCACATATAGCGAAATGGAAATGATACGAGGCACACAATCATGTGTGCCTTTTTTTACGTGTGGCCATTGGCCATCGTAATCACGCGTTTTAGTGTCCAGCGCAGCAGTACAGGAATAAAGTCCACACCTTGTTGTTCACAATGGGAAACGATGGCAAGCGCCAAATCAGGTTTCGCGTGTTTTTTCAGCACACGTGTGACCACTTTTTTCGCAGGGATTGGATGATCGTAAGGTATTTTAATCAAATCTTTGAAGAAGTGTTCAAAGCCATGAGAGTACAGAAAATGTTCGATATCTCGATCGGGAAGTTCGGTTAGGCGGTGTCGTTCTTGATCACCTGTCAGCATACCGCGTACCGTTGACGAATATTTTTTGCCAGCGGGATCGCCATCAGTCACGACATGCCAATCAATGCCAAACGCTTTCGCCACTTTAATTAAGGACTTCAGACCAGACTGAGCAAATTCGACAATTTGTACTCCTTCGGCGGCTAGATTATAGCCACACTGGCGAGCCAGCTCACTAAACAGCCACACCTCAGTTTCTCCTTCAACCAACAACCAGCAGCGAGCAAAAAGCACCCCTGAGCGATGAAAACGGATATGAAAACCGATACGTCGTAGTTCGTCCTTACTCAATCCACGAGAGATCATCGAATTTGCAATGGTACGGTCAGAAGTACGCACCAAACGCCGAATCGAATGAAGGGGAACAGAGCCAAGCAGATCACCACTGTTCGTTGTGAGAATTTTCTGCATGGGTAATAGTTGAAGTAAACTCCAAGCGCGCGCCAGATGAGTAGGGTGCAATCGACCTTCGGGATCTTCGATAATCAGCAGCGGCCTAGCGCAACGTCGTAGGTCAGTTGGGCCTTTGGCTTGCAGATAAGCATTGAGTAAGCCCATCAACAGCAAACGAGTTTGCTTATTTTTAGTCTCTTCAACAAATTGGCTTATGTTTTTATCGGCGGTTGGGCTGGAATAGACTAAGCTGTCACGTTGCTGTCTTGGGTTTTTACGTGTCTGACTTTTGAATGAAAAATAGTGATCAACTAATACATTCATTGAGTTAAGGCTACTTCTCATCTCGCCTTTGTTGACATGTCCAGGAATGGCCAGTAAACGACGACAGGTATTATCAATGCGTTTTTCGGCGCGAGAATTTTTACCGTTACCATTGACGAAAGGTCGCTCGAAACGCCGTGAATCTTTCAAACGGATCACTGGGTGTAAGCTCATCAGCTCTTGCGCTAATTTTTCGGAATGATGCAGCGGTAGTGGATTGCCTTCGAGGTCTAAAAACAGGTAGCGAGTGGTAATATCATATCGCTCACGAGTGGCACTGATGCGATAGAATATCCGTTTCGTACCCGTTTCATCTTCAACCCAAATCGGCCTCAGCTTACGATAACGGCCGGATCGAGATTCATTTTTGTCTGTAGAAACAAAGCTCAAGACAATTTGTAAATGCTGAGTTTGAGGATGAGCGATAGAGTAATCGACGTGGAAATCTTGCATTTCAAATTGATAAGGTACACCGTTGGCTGGTAGCACTACTGATAAGGCGTCCAACAATGAGGACTTACCCCAAGTATTTTCACCGATCAATGTGGTGAGTTCATCAAAAGCGAGCGATAAACGTTTGATTCCTCTGAATCCGGAAATTTCAATTCGCTCTAGATGCATAGGCAGACTCCTTTTATAACTCAACGAGTTAGCTTCTCGCTGAGTCTGTTGTTCTTTAAGCATAATGGAAATTATGCAGATAAGTAGGCTGCTGGCTCACATATCAAGTGTTTATGTAGGGTCAGCCGAATGAGACAAAGGCTACAAAGCGTGATGAGGTTGACTTAGCGTAATTATATTTTCAAACTCGTTTCATAAAAGTCACGATTCTGTCATGATTCTTCAGCTAGGATAGAGTGGAAAAAGAAGAGAAAGATAAATGATGCATAAAAAGAATAGACCAGCATCAATTATGCTGGCACACATTAATGACACTCACTCATATTTTGAACCGACATCGCTGCAATTGACTCTCCACATCCAACAGCAGACTTTAACACCGTATGTAAGCGCTGGCGGTTTTGCACGAATTGCAACACGAGTTCAGCAATTGAAAGAAGATGCGGCGCGTATGAAGCGAGCCTTTGTATTTTTACACGCTGGGGATTGTTTCCAAGGCACGCTCTATTTCTCGCTATTTAAAGGTAAAGCCAATGCGGACATGCTCAACGCATTGAATCTTGATGCGATGGCATTAGGCAATCACGAACTGGATATGGGTAATGAACCCGTTGCCCATTTTGTTAAACGTATTCAATTCCCATTGCTAGCTGGCAATTGGGATCTCTCCAATGAAAGATCGAATAAGCCTTTTCCAATAGCCGGTAGCCCGCAAGTGATAAGTTATCAACCTCAAGGTAAATACGCTCGCTGGATAGAAAAACAGGCTGGTGATGAAACAGTTGCAATTTTCGGCTTGTCACTCGATAAAATGGCTGATATTGCCAACCCAGATCTCGATACTCCATTTATTAACGCTATCCAAACGGCGAAAAATACGGTTGCTGAAATACGCGCTAAAGGGATCAACAAAATTGTTCTACTTAGCCATTTAGGTTATGAAGCGGACATTGAGCTCGCACAGCAAGTGGAAGGCATTAGTGTTGTCGTCGGCGGGCATAGCCACCGATTACAAGGTGATTTTAGTGCACTAGGGCTGATGAAAGATGATGAGTATGGTTTAAGAATTAACGACACTTATGTCGTCCAATCCGGTTATCATTCTTTGAGCTTAGGTCATTGTTATATCGACTTTTCAGCCGATGGCAAAGTGGACAAATTTCAGGGTCGTAATGAACTGTTACTGGGCCGTCGACTGTTTCTTGATGCCAGCATGAGCGAAGCGGGCACCGATAACACCCATTTAGCGGCGTGCGAATTTTTAAGCCAGCACCCTAATGTGGTGGTGTGTAAGAAAGATCCGCAGGTCCAAGGAATATTGATCGATAAATACATGCCGCGAGTACGTCAGCTGCAACAAAATATTATCGCACATGCTGATCGTTTCTTAAGACACGTCAGAATTCCTGATGAAACTGGGCCGAGTGAGTTGGCTCCTTTGGTGGCTCAATCATTCGTCTATGCCATGCGGCAAAGAGGGCACCCCGTGCAGTTTGCAATACATAACGCTGGTGGAGTCAGAAACTCGCTCAACGCCGGACAAGTTTCGGTGGCAGACATTGCCGGAAATTTATTGCCTTTTGCTGTTCCTATTGGTGTCTACCGAGTGCAGGGAGAAACCTTAATTGAGATGCTTGAAGGGGCGATTAATAATGCGCTGGGCAATGGGGTCGACGGCACAGGTTCTGGCAGTTATCCTTACACCCACAATCTCTCGTTTACTTATGCCGCCGATCGGCCTGTAGGACAACGCATCACAAATGTGTTGTTATTTGATGAGCAAAAAGGTTGGCAACCAATTGATCTTAATCGTTATTATTGTGGAACCTCTTCGGCCTATACCATGAAAGGCAAAGAGGGATATGATGCGATACTGAAAATGAAGGGAGAAGGTTTTGTTTCGAATGTGTCAATGGCCGATGCGTTTATTGAACTGCTGACGGAAAAACCTGAAATACTTAACCACACAGGAACTCAACCCCAACATCATTATCAGTAACTCGGTTTGACATAAATTTACTGGCATAGACTTTGCTTTTTAACTTTCAGTCTTAACGCATCTTCAACCCGATGAAGGTGCATGAAGATGTGAAAGGGGAAAGTATAATGTGGATTAGAGATTGGTTAGATGCTGCTGTCGTCGTTGCTTGGGTCAGTGCATGGTCTGTATTGGTGTATTTATTACCACTGGCAGGCGTATAAAAATCTAAGCTAAAAAGGAGCATAAATGGCTAATGCCGATCAGTTAAGACTTTAATCGGCAGATCAGTTGAATGATCCTACCTTTATGTAAAAATCCGATAGACCTTGTTTATCGGATTTTTTTATGCACGTTTCTCAAGCCCTCGATATCATCAACAGTTATAAACCAAATCAAGTTGAAACACTCGCAGACCTCTTGCCCATTGAGCTCATCAATAGTGCTTATGAGCT
>NZ_NDIO01000288.1:0-8879 GCF_002241085.1 Vibrio sp. V03_P4A6T147 | reverse complement strand
ATTGGATGCTCAACAGAGCAAATGGTTTGTGATTAATGATGATTTTTTAAATGGTTATCGAAACTTTTTAGCCGAGCGCGCTTTCTCCTGAACGGAGTTCACCATCTTCGTAAACGCACGATCTTTCGCTCTTCTCTCCGCCAATGTCGCACTGTTGTGGGCTTCTTCGAGCAGTAGCTTTTTGTAGTTGTCTAATCGTCTAGAGGATAGCTCTCCTCTTTCTACTGCTTCTCTGACCGCACAACACGGTTCATTCTCATGCAGGCAGTCACTAAAACGACATTGAGATGCGAGGGATTCAATATCGGCAAAGGTGAGTTGAATCCCTTCTTTGACATCGCTCAGTTGTAACTCTCGCATTCCTGGCGTGTCCATCAACAGACCACCTCTGGGTAACCATTTAATCGCACGATGGGTAGTGGTATGGCGACCTTTGCTGTCTTGTTCACGAATATGGCCAGTTTCCATTTCATGGCGACCAAGTAAGCTATTGACCAGTGTTGATTTTCCGACACCCGAGGAGCCGAGAAACGCAATGGTCTTGCCTTTCTGACAGTAATTTTCCAATACAGAAACGTCTTGGCTATCCAACGCGTTAACACAGTGAACGCTCAATAGCGGGTCAAGCTTTTGTACTTGCTCACGAATATCATCAGGATGAGGGCATAAATCGACTTTTGTCAGCACAATCACAGCTTGAGCACCCGCTTCATTGGCCAAAGCCAAATAACGCTCAATGCGATTTAAGCTGAAATCTTCATTAAATGAACTGACGATAAAAACACAATCAATGTTGGCTGCGATTAGCTGTCGCTTGAGAGTGCTGCCAGCCGCTTTGCGCTGGAATAAGGATTGTCTTTCGAGCACACGAAGTATTCGCTCGTGATCGAACACAACCCAATCGCCCACACATACCGCTTCGAGTTTCGGCGGGAGATTCAATCGCAACGTCCCGTTGTCACTCATCAAAACAACGTCAGATTTATGATGTTCGATGATTCGACCGAGCGAGCCGTTCTCTAACTCTTCTAAAGACAGTTGCTGCTGGAAAAAAGGTCGCATACCTAACTCTAGTAATGAAGGAGCGTTCATGTTCACCACCTACCAATAATAGGGATTGTCGAGGGCGGGTAAACATGTTGGTTTACCCGCAACGTGAGGGATCACTCCACCAACTAAAGATTGTGCAATAAACACATAAAGATCCTCATCTTTGGTTGGTAAAGTGAGAAAGTCTTCCACGAGTTTCGCAATTAATGCACCTTCTTCTTTACCTTCTGAATCCGAAAATGTGTCATTGAACAGTGTAATGATTTCTTGAGCTTGTTCTTGTTTGTACAAAGCGTATTTCATGCGTCTATCTCTTGGCTAGTTTTAAAATAAAGTACTGATAGGTAAAATCTTTTGTGGCAAATCGCTCATAAATCGAAATCTCTTTGTTAATGTCCAGCAATGCTTGGGACGCAGGCATAACAGCTTGTAATTCCTCAACTCGGTCTTGCAGCGGTTGCCAGTAGTTTTGCCATGCATCGACGCCCAATGAGAAGTGTTCGATCACATCGTAGCCATGCTTTTTGAACAGAGCGAGCCGTTTAGGTATCGATTGAATGTCTGGGTAGTCTGCCAGCCAAAACTGTTTTGTCTCTTCGTCAGGAGAGTCAGTGAGCCAAACCAAATCACTCACCATCAATACGCCATTGTCTTTCAACAGAGGCTTCCATTGTTTTAGTGCGTTCTCCATTCCCATAATGTAGACGCAGCCTTCCGCCCAAATGGCATCAAAACATTTTGCCAGAAATGGCAGTTCCGTCATGGAGGCACAAACAGGAGAAATTCGCTCATGTAACTGTGCGTTTTGGATTTTTTTATCGAGCAGTTCGATGGCAATAGGCTCATTATCCACAGCTGTAATGTGTGCGTTACTGTTGTCAGCTAGCAGTAACGTTGAGAGGCCAGTGCCACAACCAATGTCTAAAATATCGGTCATTGTCTGAGGCGACATTAATGAAATCGCTTTTAAAGAGTCCTTGTGACTCCCTGGCCCCCATCTTTCTAATGTTGCAAAGACCGTCATAAAGTCTTTCATGTAACTCTCGTGTTCGTTCATATCTTTTGATAACCACTTTAATCTGAGCGCTTCTTTTTCACTGTAACCCTGCGTACTTAACCAGTTTAAGTAAGCGCTAGGCGCACTTTGACTCAGAGAATGGTGTAACTCTCTTTGTGGACGTTCCCCAAGTAACGCCAGTAGCAACTCACGAGCGTGGATTTTTTTATCAATTTCATGGTTGAGTTGCGTCAGGCGATTTTCCAATAAGCTTCGGCTTAATTTGGCGTCCAAGCATTGTTCGCACTCTTTCAATGAGAGTCCTGCGCTTTGAAGTTGTTGAATTAAAAACAGCCGCTGCAAATCGTTTTCGCTGTAATAGCGATATCCATTGTCAAGGCGCTGGCCGTTAATCAGCCCTAACTTCTCGTAATAGAGTAAGGTGGTGCGAGAGAGCCCCGCCTTTGCTGCCAGTTCCGAAATCAAATACATGTGAGATTTGACCTAGATGTTGTTTGTATGTCGAGAGTATGAACTATGGAGTAGTAGACAGGTCAAGTGGCCGTGTTCGAATTTTTCGCCAACAGTGACAGAAGTGAGATGACGGTAGTGAGGACTGCGGATGATTTTGAGATATTAGTCGGTAGCTAGTAGCCAGTTTTCAATACCAGAGCTTATTTATGAATAGATAAATTAGCAAAATCACTGGCAACCTATTGTCCAAATTCCTGTTAGCAGATGCGATACGAATATAAACCTAACCAATGAAGAGCTGGTAATTGCTCGTGAATGTGTAGAGCGCATCTAACGCCGTAGACCTTGTTCCCTATCTTAAAGCCTGAACCCAAGCGTTCGGGCTTTGTCTTTAACACACTGACTGATAAGTAAAAGCAGAGTTTTCTACTCGCTTGAACAGATATGACCTCTAGTTACTTAGTATTAGAAATAGTGTGTTTTAGGTTTTACTAAACTATCTTTAACAGCATAACAATATTCATATAAACGAATGGCTTTAATGATTGTGTTTGGAGAGCGCATTTATGCAGTGGATTAAAGACTTATCGATTACCCAAAAAATGATTTCGCTAATTACGCTAATGCTGTGCCTAATTGTTGGTGTTGCAAGCTTTAGCGCTTTAAAAATGAATCGTATTGCGCTTGAAATTGAAGAGATCGCTCATGAAAGTATCCCTTTAATTCGATTGAGCTCGGATATCACCATCAAACAGTTGGAAAGCTCTATCGTGTTAGAAAAGGCTTTTCGACTGGCTAAAATCCCTGTCGAAGGCAACTCACAAGCGCTGAAAGACCTTACTCAGAAGACAGAAAACATCGCAAAAGTGTTGGAGTCTGAATTGACACAAGCGAAGCAAATACTCAGTGATGCAAAGAAGCATCGTCAAGCGAAGGGTGTTGATCAAGAGAGTCAAAACCGATACCAAACATTTGAAGCGTTAGAAAGTCATTACTATCAGTATGAGGTGGCTTTATTTGAGTTGCTCAAGCGCTTAAATAGTAATGAGCCAGTAGAACAACTTGCGCCACAAGTGCTCGTGCTAGAAAAAATGCAAGAGGCATTTAATACCGAAATTGAACATTTTCTACGCGATTTAGAGCAAAAAACAGCAACCTCTATTCTTATTACTGAAGATGAAGAACACAGAGCATTGCAGGGCACAATAACATTAGCTGCCGTTTCGATAATTCTTGGCCTTGTGATGGGGACGTTACTCAGCCGTCAAATTGTTCGCTCTGTGCTAAAAGTGAGAAATATAGCGGCGAAAATGGCAAATGGTCATTTTGATCAGCACATTGTGCCAGAGTCAAAAGATGAGATCGGCCAGTTGACGCAAAGTATGAACACTATGGCGGACTCGTTGAGTAAAACCGTTGGTGAGGTGATTCAAAGAGCAAACAGCATTGCAGGGCTGGTGACGGAATTAAATGTGTTGGCAGAGAATAACCGTAAAGCGATGCTTGTACAGCAAGAGAGCACTCAGCAAGTTGCGGCTGCAATGGAGCAAATGGCATCAACGATTACAGAAGTGGCGAGTAATGCTGAAGGTGCCGCGGAGTCGACTACTCGTGCAGATAACAGCGTTAAAGCGGCTTGTGAAACGACAGATGTGACACAAAAAATCTCCCATCAATTGGTGATTAACGCGGCTAACTCACAAAAAATGATCTTAGAGTTACAAGACAGCACACATAAAATTCAGAATTTCGTTTCAGTGGTTGATTCGATTTCAGAGCAAACCAATTTGTTGGCACTCAACGCTGCAATTGAAGCGGCAAGGGCGGGTGAGCAAGGAAGAGGATTTGCGGTTGTGGCTGATGAAGTGCGCGCTTTGGCTTCTCGCAGCCAAGAAGCGACTCATGAAATCAGCAGTTTGATCCAAGTGTTGGTGAATAAAGCTCAAATTGCTGCAAAATCGATAGAAGATAATGACCAGCAGATCAGCGAATCATCAACACTCGTCGATAGTGCAAAAGCTCAGCTCTATTCGATAGCGGGAGCGTTAGACGAACTGATGCAATCTAACTTGCAAGTCGCCTCCGCCAGCGAGCAACAAGCCGTGAGTGCTGAAGAAGTCAGCCAAAATTTGTTAGGTATTCGTGATTCAGGCGACAAAGTATTAGTGAGCACGGAAGAAACTGCTAACGCTAGTAATGATTTATCACAGCAAGCCAATGATTTAAAAGCGTTAATGAGCCAATTTAGTGTGCGTAAATTAGCTTAACGTCAATAGTATTCGGATAGAAGAAAGGGCGACGTTGCTGTTCGCCCTCCTGATATCAATTATCTCTTCAATGTGCTGAGGACTTTGACCTTAGCAAAGGCATGTGCCTTTTTAACGAATATGGTTTTGACGTATGTAGCTTTGATGTAGACGTATATAGCTTTAGCTGACGTAGCTGCTTAATCTGGATTGCTTGTTTCTTCGCCCATTGAATATGACAAATCTCCATTGCCAAACCAAACGCCATCGCAAAATAGACGTAGCCTTTATTGATGTGCAGCTCAACACCTTCCGCGATTAACAAACCGCCCAGCATCATTAAAAACAGTAATGCCAGCGTTTTAAAACCCGGATAACGGGTGACTAAGGCGTTAATGCGCGCTGCGGTTAATATCATGATCACCGCAGACGCTAAAATGGCCGCGACCATGATAGGAATGTCGTTAGTTAGACCCACCGCAGTGATTACCGAATCCATGGAAAATACCGCGTCAACCGCGACAATTTGCAGTAATACGACCGCAAGGCCAGCACTTACTGTCGTCGTATGTGAATGCTCATCAGGCATCAGCCAGTTCCACAACTCTTTTGCTGCTTTGAATAACAGAAAAGCACCGCCGAAGATGAGGATAAAATCTCGTCCAGATAATTCGTTGCTAAACCAAACGACTATCGGTGCAGTTAACGACATCAGCCAACTGATAGAAAAAACCAAACCAATCCGAGCGGTAACCGCTAACAAAATGCCTAAGTTACGCGCAAGCGGCCGCTGCTGAACGGGGAGTCGTTCACATAAGACGGAAATGAACACTACATTATCAACGCCAAGAACCACTTCTAAAGCAAGCAGTGTGGCAAATATCGCCCAAGTTTCGGGTAGTAGGAAGAGTTCTAACATGTGGCCTCCTTAAATAAGGGGGCACGGTGAAGGGGGGGATCAGTAAATATTGGTCGCCTGAAGGGGTCGTCCATTGTCAATAAAAGCCTCTGTTGCTAAGGAAGCGACAGTAAATCATTGACTGAACCACAAGACAAGAGGGCGATTTGTAACAAAATACATATTCATCTTATCGAACAACGCCCTACGAGCTATTTGTTTGCTCTCAGGCTAATTGTATCTTCAAAATGATGAGTCTTATTTAAATCACGCTTTGCGATAGAACCTTAGTTTGCCGTGTTGATGAGGTGGTGCATAGTTGAACACTGCTCTCCGGGGTAACCAGGCAGAGCCTTAGCGGCTGAGCTACATGCCAGTTGTGCAGCTTGTTCGAGTCGTTCTGGTAGCGTACTCGCATTGACCGGCACCCAATTCATTTGCTCCCCAAGCCAGCTAGCCCAAGCAAACTCAACAAAATAAACCTGTTCATGCTTGCTGTAATAACCGGCATCTTGTAGTTCACCTGCCAAAGAGCGGTAGGGGTAGTCGGGTAGCTTACTTATGTGTGCAGGTAATTGATCGGGAGTTAGCGGGGCTCCTTTTTCATCGCGCAGCCATGTCCAGTGGTTGCCTTGCATGTCTTGCCAAAAGCTCTCCTTGTTGTCGAGGTGAGCAAGGATGTGGACGGTCACCTCTTTCACACCTTGCTGCCAAAGCGCCTTGGTTAGATGATGTCGGTCAACCAACCAATACTGGCCATCAGCATCTACGATTACCGGAATCTTTTTCTTTTTCATGTACTTCTTAAGTTGTGCTGGGCTTTTTGTCGCCAGTTTGGCTTGTGTTTTATCAACTTGTTGCTGACCAACCCCGGCCTGAGTGGGGTGTAGCTGATTAATATCTAGGCTGCACCAGTCTCCGATGCCACTGTCTGGCCCGCAAGGAGCGAGTGCCCATGCTCCCTGACTGATGATTGCGGCGGCAAGCAATATCCATCCTTTGCTCAACATACTATTCCTTTTGAATGATGACGGTACCAATGCAATCAAATGCACTGTTGAGTATTCAATATGTAAAAGTGAAAGTTTAGCCTTCACCGACCCTCTGCCTTGCATTGTAGGAGTTTGAAGCCTAACGGTACAGAAAACATCGATAAGGTATTGGAGAATTTATCAGTCGGTATATAGTTTGATAAAAATCATAGGGTTACAGTGAGGGTGTAAAGTTATAACTTTGAATGAATGCATTAACGTTTACCATTTGGAGTGTGTTTCAGAGTAGAGTGATTAGCGAGCCGTCAACACAGTTTTGCCCCATTCTTTGGTTCGATGAATTTAACACACACTTCACCAAAGCATCATTTGACTTACTTTTCGTAATACCAGTAACGTGTCTACGGATTAACCTGAGATTAGGCTAGATAGTGACTAGTGAATAACTTGATTTTTGACCTAAATCACCCTGAACACACTTGTAGTTCATCTCGTTAAGCACCATAATCAACAAAAATACGTTGATTATGGTGTTTCCGTGCTAATAAAATTTATCTGTGAAAATTTCTACTCTTTTGGCAGCGAGCAAGAAGTATCTTTTGAAGTTGGAAAAAAACCATCAGCTTCCTACTACGACATAAACCTAGAATCTGGTGAGCGTCTGAACAAGGTATTGGCTGTTGTTGGTGCTAATGGTGCTGGTAAGACTCAGCTGTTGCGTCCACTTGCTTTCCTTGGCTCATTTATATCGACTTCTGTGTTCGACTATAAACCATCTGAGAATATCCCATGCATGCCACACCGATTGTATACCGATAAGTCTACTGATTTTGAACTGTACTTCATGCTCGGTGGGGAGCAGTACAAATACAACTTATCGATTACAAAAAACGATGTATTGTTGGAATCACTGTATAAAAAAACGAGTCGTAGCTACTCGTATGTGTTCGTCAGAGAGAAAACTGAGGATGGATACAGCTACAAGCAAAAAGGCTTCGGCTTTTCTGTAGCTCAAGCCAAGAAAGTTAGAAGTAATGTCTCTGTTATTTCAGCAGCATTCCAACAGAATGTGTCTAACGCATCTAAGTTCTATGAGTACTTTGATAGTTTTATTTTCAATGTGAATATGATGGGGCGCAGACATTTCAATGATGGTGATATTCTGGAAGCGACCGAGTTTCTAAAAGAAGATAGTGAGTTGAAACAGAGATTACATCAAGCTGTCTTTGACTTCGATTTGGGAATTCACGATATTGAATATAAGTCGCAAAAGCTTACAGATGAGAAAGGAGACGAAATAGAGTTTGATTTTCCTTTCGCTATCCATAAGTGCGAAAAAGGTGAATTTACACTCCCATTCTTCGAGGAATCTAGCGGTACTAAAGCTCTTTTTGTAATGCTTCGTAGGGTACTTCCAGTACTACAATATGGTGGTGTTGCTATTTTAGATGAGATTGATAACGACCTCCATCCTCATATGCTCCCAGTTATTCTAAATTGGTTTAAGCACAAAGAGACTAACCAGCATGATGCACAGCTTATCTTTACCTGTCACACACCAGAAGTGCTAAATATACTCAAGAAACACCAAGTCTACCTCGTAGAAAAAGAGTGCCTTGAAAGTGATGCATGGCGTTTGGATGAAATGGTAGGCATCCGTGCCGATGACAACCTTTACGCTAAGTACCAAGCTGGCGCTCTAGGTGCAGTCCCCAACGTATAGGAGTGTTGAAGTTGGCGAAGAAGAAAGTTAGAAAGGCTAATATTGCGTCACTTATCGTCGTTGGTGAAGGTATACACGACAGAGCGTTCTTGAATCACATGAAAGACAACTATGACGGCCGAAACACTGGGCAAGTAGTTAAAATCGAATCATCAGATGGTGGTTCACCTAGAAATATTCTCATGTCTGCTAAAAAGAGCCAAGAAGCCGCTTACGACAAACGATATGTGACGTAGCAATACCACAACACGATTGGGCGTATGCGGAAAAGCATAAGATTGAAGTAATTTTATCTGCACCTGTATGTCTTGAGGGGATGGTACTTGATGTCCTTGGTGTTCAGGCTGGAACCTGCGGTGACCGCTGTAAAACTAACCTCAAACCTTTTCTTGGTGGCTGTCCTACTCAAAAAACTAGCTACCAAAAATCGTTTTCAAAAGAAGTTTTAGATGCTACTGAAAAAGAAGCGATTGTTAGTCTTAGAGAATTGATTTCTAAT
>NZ_NDIO01000056.1:0-8889 GCF_002241085.1 Vibrio sp. V03_P4A6T147 | reverse complement strand
AAGCACCGCGCATCATCTATTGAAAAGTCATAATGTTGCCAAAAATATTTCCAATCTTTTAAAAACCAACCAAGACCATGGTTTTGACTGTCCGGGCTGTGCTTGGGGTGAAAAACATGTCCCAGGGCGTTTTCGTTTTTGCGAAAATGGCGCTAAGGCCGTCAACTGGGAAGCCACTTCTCGACGCGTTGGGGCGGATTTCTTTAGGCAATATTCGGTCACTTGGCTCAATAAGCAGAGCGACTATTTTCTCGAATCTCAAGGGCGTTTAGCGGAACCAATGCGCTATAACGCTCAAACGGATCACTATGAGCCAATCTGCTGGGATGAGGCGTTTGCACTGGTTGCACAACACCTCAATCAACTCGCTAGTCCAAATCAGGCGGAATTTTATACATCAGGCCGCGCGAGTAATGAAGCTGCATTTCTATACCAGTTGTTTGCGCGCCGGTTTGGTACCAATAATTTTCCTGATTGCTCAAACATGTGCCATGAAGCTACGAGCGTCGCCTTGGTTCGCTCGATTGGCATTGGTAAGGGAACTGTGACTATTGAGGATTTTGAAGAATCCGATGCGATTCTTTTATTTGGACAAAACCCAGGAACGAATCACCCTCGTATGTTGGAAACACTGGCGTCAGCCTATAAGCGTGGCGCTCGGGTTGTTGCGTTTAATAATTTAAAAGAGCGAGGATTGGAGCGTTTTACTAACCCGCAAAATCCTTTTGAAATGTTAAGCAATGGTTCAACACCGACCACTAGCCATTATTTCACTCCTAAATTAGGCGGAGACATGGCGGCGGTTCGTGGCTTGGTGAAAATTCTTCTGGCTCGTCATCAGCAAGCACAGACCCGTGGTGAAGCGATATTCGACCTTGATTTCATTGCCCAGCATACCGAAGGGATGGAGTCTTATTTACCCATGGTACAGGCTACGCCGTGGTCAAGTATTATTGAACAATCTGGGCTCACGCAACAAGATCTAGAGCTGGTGGCAGATATTTACCAAGGCGCTAAACGCGTGATCGTAACTTGGGCAATGGGGGTGACTCAGCATAAGCATTCGGTGGCAACCATACAAGAGTTGGTCAATCTACAATTACTGTTTGGTCAAATTGGTAAGGATGGTTCTGGGGTATGTCCTGTCCGTGGCCACTCAAATGTGCAAGGTGACCGCACGGTTGGAATTAATGAAAAACCGCCTGAATTTCTACTCGACAATATTGAAAAAGTACTGGGCTTTACGCCACCAAAAGCGCATGGCCATAATGTAGTTAATGCTATTGAGGCGATGCTACGGGGTGAAAGTAGAGTCTTTATCGGTTTAGGAGGAAACTTCGTTGCTGCTGCGCCCGATACCGAGCGTGTCGCACAAGCAATGAAAAACTGTAATTTGACCGTAAACATTGCGACTAAACTGAATCGGAGCCATGTCAACCCGGGCAAGGATGCGTTGATCCTGCCTTGTTTAGGTCGGACAGATATTGATATTCAGGCTCAGGGGCCACAGAAAATTACCGTTGAAGACTCATTCTCCATGGTTCATGCCTCTTCTGGGCGAATTGATGTTACAGGAGAGATGATGCGCTCAGAGCCTGCCATTATCGCAGGAATGGCAAAAGCGACCTTAGGGGAGGGAAATCCAATCGATTGGCAATCCATGGCCGATAATTACGATAACATTCGAGATTTGATTGAAAAGATTATCCCAGGATTTGCCAATTTTAATCAGCGGCTCAAAGGGCCTGGCGGTTTTTATCTTGGTAATTCAGCACGTGAATTTAATTGGAAAACGCCCACAGGAAAAGCGCAGATAAGCAGCAATGCACTTCCTGAATCTATCGTTCCGCTCAAAACTCAGCAGATGACCAAGAAACCGATTTTTGTGTTGCAGACGATGCGTTCGCACGATCAGTACAACACCACGGTTTACGGTTTGGATGATCGTTACCGAGGTGTATTTGGCGAACGTAATGTCATCTTCATGAATGAAAAAGATATTGAGCAGCTGCAATTAAAAGCGGGTGAACGAGTCGATATTGAGACACTGTGGGATGATGGTATTAAACGTGAAATTTTGGGCTTCAAAGTGGTCGCCTATGTAATTCCTCAAGGGAATGTAGCGGCCTATTTCCCTGAGGCAAATGCACTCATTCCATTGAGCAGTAAAGGGGACTTTAGTGATACCCCGACATCAAAATCTATTGCTGTTGTCATTTACCCAACCAAAGTTGCGCCACTGTTAGTTCAAACAGACTAAAAATCAGATACTAAAGCAAAAAAGAGAGCCGAAGCTCTCTTTTTTAGGTGTATGGTCGGACTGAGAGGATTTGAACCTCCGACCCCCGACACCCCATGACGGTGCGCTACCAAGCTGCGCTACAGTCCGATTGGCGTAATCTAATCATTTATCCCTTTAGCGTCAAGAGATAATCTTGCTAACGACCTGATTTAATTATCTTTGGCGTAAAATCTCTGCAATTCAGTTAAGCCTTGCATTAGTACAGGTAACGCTGGGCTAGAGTCTTTCTGACGTTGATAGTTTTCATCAAACAGCTTGAAGTTGCCAAATTTATCAATGAGAGTCGTTTGGGTATCGGTAATCAAAGCTAATTCACGGGCATCACCGGCTAAAATCCACTTCCTTTTGTTTTCATCAAACAAGTTTCTACCACTGCTAAATTCAATAGGGTTGGATGAAGCACCTAACAGATCCTGTAAAAGCGTGACTGAAAAATCTAAGTGACTTGAACGGTGTGAGTATTCCCCTGCCATTTTTCCAGGCCAATGGATGATCATCGGCACTTGTAACTGGTATCGGCTGTAATTGCTGTTAGCACCCCAGCTGTTGGTTTTTGTCTCGTTAAACTCCGCGCCATGATTTGAGGTGATCACAATCAGCGTATTGTCTTGCAATTGTAATTCGTCAATCTTAGTGAGCAGCAGGCCTATTTCTTGGTCGGCTGCATTGACCGAGTTATTGTAACCAGCACGCAGGCGATCGCTGGCACTACCTTTACTTGACCGAGGGTCAAAGTCATTAAAGTTGTCAACGGTCGTCAACTCCAAATAGCTGAACCAGGGTTGTTCGGTTTGCTCGGATACCCATTTATGCCAGCGTTGTATAGTTTGGTTATCTGTGCTCGATTCTTGATCAAAAGGAGCTTTAGAGACCGTTAAAGTGCGGAAAATCGTCTCTTCGTATAAGGTGTCGTCAAAATTATCGCCACTAAAGAGGCCAAACTGATAATTCTGTTTTTTCAATACATCTATCAGTATCGGAGGGGTACCTTGTGAACGAATGGCGTTGGCATAACTACTTGGCAATCCATAAAATAAGCCAAAGATCCCAAACATGTCATTACTCGAGCTGTAATGATTATTAAACTTCAAATTTTCTGTCGCAAATTGGTAAGTGTTGGGCATGATTTCAGCTGTCAGCACATCACTTCTTAAATTATTGACACTCACTAGCAAAATATTGAGATTATTTGCTCTGCGGCCAAATTGAAGAGGCTCAAGAGGATAACGAACAATGTTAAGGTTCTCTTCATTATCCTTCAAACGCTTTAAGTACACATCACGATCAAATAGACCGTGTTTTTCCATGAACGATTTTGCCGTCATTGGATACGAGAGCGGGAAGTTTGATTTTTGGCTGGTCACTGATGTTTCTAAATACGCATCAGACCAAACGTAAATAAGGTGGCTGGTAATAAAACTAATGAAAAATACCGCCGCGATGGGCCGGCCAACGTGTTTATGCGATAGTTTTCGCTGCTTACGCCAAACCCACTCCGAAAGCCCAAGTTGTAAGAGGAAAATGAGCGGCATGACCACAAACAGATGCTGTAAGTCGGCGGTGATAGCGCTGGTCTCATCGCTAAAAAGCAGTTCCCATACAATCGGTGTTAAGTGCAGGTTGATTGCTTGATAAGCTTGGGTATCGATTAATAAGAGTGTGAGTCCTAACGTTGCAAAACAGACCGCCACGAAGCGAAATAGTTTGCGCGACGGAATGATGAATGTCAGAGGGAATAAAACCAGCAGATAGAGTGCAAAGACCAAAAATCCAAAATGGCCGACCCAAGACACAGCTAAATAAAACTGCCCCAACAAGGTTTCAGGCCATGGTGATTGTACGATATATCGAGTACCAATAAGCATTGCTGCAATGATATTGAAGAAAGCAAACCAATGCCCCCAACCAACCAACCGTGATACGCGTTCACCGTATGTATTTTCGCTATCTGCCATGTGATTTTCTATCTATGCATTCTATTAGTGAGTAGTAGTTTCTAAAGACGACATCAATGCCTGAGCAAATTTTTCCGCAATCGCCTTACGCTGTGAAGCGGCAACGTTTTGGTTTAAGACATTCGTTGCAATGTTTCCCGCAATCATGAGAGTAAGCTCAGGGGAAGCACTATGTTTAGCGAGGATGGCAGCAACTTCTGTCAGGATATTTTCAATTCTTTCGTCGCTGTATTTAGATGTAATAGGCATAAAGACTCTAATGATGATAGTAAAAGCGGCTTATGATAACCTACAATGCCTTACAACTGAAACCAGAACGATGATAATTTCACTATGAGTCTTCACCTTTCCAACGTGATTTTGCACCAATTAAGCAAAAACGAGCAAGATGAGTTGGTGGTTAAATACCGCTCTCAATCTTTAGATAATGATACGTCTGCCGAAAATTTAGTGGCTGAGTTGCATCGCGTGTTTAATTCGAAAGCGAGCAAAGGTTTTGGTTCGTTTAAGTCGGACAGTGATTTTCAAACTTGGTTGCAAGAACTTCGTCAAGGTGAGCGTGATTTTTACGATTTTTCACAAATCAGTGCTCAACAGCTGAAAGATGAATTATCAAAGTATCCGTTTGCTGATGAAGGGATCTTAGTGATGGCCGAATATCAGTCATTGGCTACCGATTACCTATTTATTGGGCTTTTACCTCTCAACCAAAGTTTGAAAGTAACAGAGGGGCTCGACATTAGCGCGACAGATTATCTTGATATCAACAAAATGGATATCGCAGCGCGTCTTGACCTCTCAAGTTTTGAAACGGACAAAAACTCAAACCGCTACCTTGCCTATATCAAAGGTCGCGTTGGTCGAAAAGTGTCGGATTTCTTTCTTGATTTTCTGCAAGCCGATGTCGGGTTAGATACCAAAGTGCAAAATCAAGTACTGATGCAAGCGGTACAGGATTTTTGCACGGATTCTAAGCTAGAAAAAGATGAAGCGATCGGTTACAAGAAGCAGGTTTACGATTACTGCAATGAGCAAATTAAAGCCGGTGAAGAGGTTCATATTCGTGAGTTGTCTGGTGAATTACCTGCTAGCCAAGACGGCACGGGTTTTTTCGAATATACGCAGGCACATGGCTATGAACTGGAAGAGAGCTTTCCTGGTGATCGTTCTACCGTGCGTAAACTGACCAAGTTTGTCGGTGCAGGGGGCGGTTTGAATGTGAGCTTTGATAGCTTGTTATTGGGAGAGCGTATTTTTTATGATCCTGAAAGCGACACGTTAACCATCAAAGGCACGCCACCGAATTTAAGAGAACAGTTAACGCGCCAGCGTTAATCGTTTACCACTAAGAGAGCTTGATATGGCTCTCTTTTTTGTCTTTTCTCCCGATGTACAACTCAGCACGGTCCAAACTTTAGGTTTATGCTTGTATTAATTACAAGTACAAATTGGTAATCACAGTGTTTGGGCAAAAGAAATCAAAACGATTCAGCGTGAGATCGTATGGAGTGATTCTGTTTGGTTGGTTAATCTCCGTTGGTCTTGTGTTTTGGCAAAGCCATTTAAGCTACCAAGCCATGCATGCGGTGAAAGAGTTACATTACAGTGTTGAAGAACTTAAAAGTTCACTCTATTTTAAAGAGCCTTATCGTTCGACGCGAGCGAATGATATCGCGCTGAATGTGCAGCTACTCTATTCACTTAGGCTACAGCTGGAAGTTGAGCACCGAGATTTTTCATGGCGACCAGATATTCAGCAATTGCTCCATGTGACTGATCGCTATATCACACTGACCAAATCGTATTTGTCGATTGAGCTTAACATTCAACCCTTGGTTGAACGCCTACAAGTGCTGCGCGATAATCCCACTAATTCAGAACAACTCAAGCAAATGTATGTGGTGTTAGGCGCTTATGTATTTGAAGCGATGTTCAGTGACACTGAGCAAAATCCGGGGATCTATCGAGCATTAGATAAACTCTATGTGGATGGGCAATCTTTACCAGCCATTCAGAAAAAAGAGTTAGAGCAGACATTAGCACAAGCGTCTGATTTACTGAATCAATACGCCCAAGGTGCACGTTTGGTCGACAATTTAATCAATCACTCTATTTACAATCAGCTTATCCATGTTGAAAACCAATACCATCGTCTTTTAAACATCTATGCTTATCTTGTCTCGGGGTTAAGTGGTGGTGTTATGCTATTGCTGGGTTGGTTGATGTTTCGGTCATCAGTTTTAACTCGTTCTCATGTTAATAAAGTTCCCAGTGCTGCGAAAGAGGATGCGTCATCTGAGATGAATCCTAGCCGTGTTTTGTCTACAGAAGAACCACAGGTGGAAACATCGGATCTTTCTGATGATTTGGCCATCGATATTGAATCCATGCTCATAACTCTCAATGACGATGTTGAGTCTGTCACTCTGCTGTTGAGCGTATTTATACAAGATCATCAGCATGATGCCACTGAATTGAAAAGATTGGTGCATTCTGATTTGGAGGCCGCTCAGCGCCGAGCACACAGCCTGAAAGGCGTCGCGGGCAATCTTGGTTGCCGTTCACTCAAGCAGATAGCGTCAGAAATAGAGTTGCGACTTAGCCAGAAGCAACGACCTACGGAGAAGCAATTGGGGTTATTAACAACGCAATTAGCGGCCGCTATAGCCAGTGCGCAACACTACCTTGATCAAAGAAAACGATAAGCCAGTTCTATCGTATCAGCTTTAAATGGCGATTCTGCTTGTAGTAAAAAAGAGCTCAGTTGAGCTCTTTTTTACTGGTTTTTTAGTTCAATGACTTTTGCAATACCCTGCTAGGCTGACTGTTGGTTGAGAACCGGTGCTTGTTCAGCACTGTCTGCTGGTGCAGTAGGTTCACATTTATCAACAAACCAACCCATGTAAGAGGTAAAAATGGTCACCAAAATACAGACAAAGCTTAGCCACATAAAGGGGGCATATGAGAGCGTTGCAACGCCTAGAATGCTCGCCATGTAGATGCCATTATCGCTCCATGGCACCATACCGGAGGTGAGCGTGCCACCAAATTCAGCGTTACGTGATAGGTTCTTACGCTGATAGCCTAAACGGTCATAGTTCTTGGCACAGATTTTAGGGGTCAGGATGAGTGAAACATACATAGCTGAGCCAAAAACGTTGCCCATAAATGCAGTACCAATGGTACTGGTTGCCAGTGAACCTGCGCTTGTCACGCGGCGCTCAAACAGTTTTGCGATGGTTTCAAGCACACCCACTTTATCCAGCAATCCACCAAACCCGAGACCAAAGACAATCACGGCAACAGAACCAAGCATAGAGGACATGCCGCCTCGGTTTAAGATTGAGTCAATGAAGCCAACGCCAGATTCAATATTGTAAGGTGCCCATGCGGTATTGAAAGCTTGCAAGAAGTCTACGTCTTGGATCATCACAGCCCAAATGATGCCCAGCAAAGAACCAAAGCTAATTACAGGAAACGAAGGCATTCTCATCGCAAGCAAGCCAAGTACAATCAGCACTGGCACAAAAGAGTATGGGGTAATGTAAAACTGCTGTTCCATCGCCTCAATCACGCTTTGTACTTGAGACATGTCTACGTTACCCGCATAGTGGAAACCAAATAAGGTAAACATGATACCCGTGATCACGTAGCTGATAAGCGCTATCGGCAGCATACCTTTAATGTGCTCCATCACTTCAACGTTAGACATCGAAGACGCCAGAATAACGGAATCAGATAATGGCGACATTTTGTCACCAAAGTAACAACCTGAAAGTACTGCGCCAGCGGTGATTGGTGCTGGAACGCCAAGACCCTGACCAATCCCCATCATGGCAATCCCCGCGGTACCAGCTGCACCCCATGAGGTTCCAGTTGCTAAAGCGGTGAGAGAACAGATGATCATCGTTGCAAGAAGGAAAATAGAAGGATGGATTGCTTGAAGACCGTAGTAAATGATGGTCGGCACGATCCCGCCGGAGATCCAAGTACCAACTAATGCGCCAACAGCTAAAAGTATCAACACGGCACCTAAACCATTAGAAATACCATTCAGTGCTGCTTTTTCTAATTCTTTATATTGGTGACCTAAACGAACACCGAGCACAATAATGATGAACCAGCCAATGTATAAGGCCAGTTGGATAGGGAGATCGAGTTGAGCTGTAAACGAAAACGCGAGTAACAAAAACAAGCCTAGAGCAATAATTACTTGAATTAAGCTAGGTAGGCGTTGAGGGGCTTGCGTCATAAAAGAGCCTCTTGTCAGATTTATGATCTAAGGACAGAACGGTGCCCTTATTGAGTTCGATCGCACTTTACAATAGTTAGCATAATATATCGACATCAAACACCTCGGATGTGATTTATGTCGTTCAAGTGGTTAATCTTCGATGTTAAATGTTGATAATAGTTAAATTTAATGGTTAGAAATGTTTTGTAGTGTGGGCTTTTTGTGTAACAAGAACGTGATTATTTAGCGTTTAGTTGATTATTGAATGCTGAATCATAGTGCGGTTGAGTGATTTTTAGGCTTAAATGTGTTTTTTACAAAACTGGCTACGCAGAAAGAAAAAGTTACCACTTTTACTAAGAAAGTCTTGAGATTTTATGCTGAACCACTTATAGATG
>NZ_NDIO01000388.1:0-8897 GCF_002241085.1 Vibrio sp. V03_P4A6T147 | reverse complement strand
TTATAGGATGGCGCATCCTACTTTGGGGAAAATAAATGCTCGTGAAATAGATGCTTATCAAGAAATCGCGGGAAATTTGAACGTCTAAACTATCAAATCTGTGAAAATGGGCTGACATGGCTTAGTATTATTGAAGGTACAGTGATTACTAGCAATTTAGCGGTAAAGCGGAGAATTAAAGTGGTTGTAGAAACCGATGGTTATTTGGCTCTGATAGAGCATCTCTCTTTTAATATGGATGTGTTCACATCAGGCGGAGATATTGGCGCTGAAAGTGTAGAAGATGTTGTGACCGACATGGTTTCAAGCAACATCATGGCTATTTTTGAACAAAACCCTGAGCTACATTCCAGTGTTCGATTCCAGTTGCTCAAAGAAGCCGATTCTGTAGTGGAAGATCTTGGTGAAGTATTGGCGGGTGTTTGGAGTAAACCTGCGACCAATGAACAGATCCTTTTTCTTGATGAATACATCGCCTTAGTGAAGAATCTGTTCGATACTGCCGTTGCGAAGTACGACTAATTGAAGTATGACTAATCAGAGTTAGGCGGGCTTATAATCCGCCTAAATTGCCAGAATTTAGAAGCCCAATAGGGGTTATCGATTCTTGAGATCATCACACCTTTAGACGTAGAGGCGTGCATGAATTTTTTGTCTCCTAGATAGACTCCAACATGATTGCTCGTCCTTGATGTTCTAAAAAAGACCAAATCCCCGCGCTGCGCATTTTGATAATTTACCTCAAACCCCGTTTGACTCTGTGAGCGTGTGGTTCGTGGTAGAGGAATCTGCCATACATCTTTAAACGCTATTTGTACAAATGCTGAGCAGTCGACTCCGTTCAACGTTTCACCACCTAATCGATACGGCACTCCTTGCCAGCGCTGAAAAACCGTGCCTAATCCATCGTCTTTATCTTGGACAATTGACAGAATCTCTTTTTGAGTAACATAAGTAGGGCCAGAATTGGACGAAATAGGCGATCCTACGCAACCCGTTAGCACACTAGTTATTGATAATGCGAAGAGTATTGGACTTTTAATCATTTATCATCCCAATGAAATGTAACTGAAACATTTTTGAAATATTGCATTCCTACTATGGTTGAGCCTTAACACATTCTCTAATCACTTAGTTGCATTTATCATGAATTCCTCAATAAATAATCGACATTCACTGTCGTTGATTCAAACCATCAGTGCCATTTTCATCACGATGACGTTACTGGTGGTCCTTTTATCCATCACCAGTTTAAAAAGCATCGATAAGGTAGGGCTACAGTTTTCTGGATTGTCTGAACAAACACTACCTTTGGCATTAAATAATGCAAGGTTGACGCAAAATATATTAGAACAAGTACAATCTCTCGGAGATGGCATTCGCACAACGGAATCGGCAGAATTAGAAGCGGTAAACCAGCAATTAAGCCAGTTAAACCAGCAGACGGACCAACTTACTGACCAGCTTTTCTCCATCGCTACTCGTATCGGTAACGCGATTACTCAAGATCATCAAGTGTCGTTACGCAGCAAAAGTACGGCTTTTCAGCAGCTCACCTATTCTATTTTATCAACGCAGGCCTCTTTGCTTGAACAGCAGAATGCTATCGATAACGCCGCCACCGCGTTTCGTTACGGATTAAGCTCCATTGGACCGGAGATGAACCGGATCAGTTCATTTCTCGCATTAGATAACCCTGAATCGATGGATGCGGCTAACCGCTTTATTGCTAGTGCAAGTTCGATGGAAAGTACCTTCTTACTGTTAATGATGCAAAACGATCCTGAACAGGCCAAAGTGCAATTTAAGGAAATCCGTAATCGCATGGCGGGAATTGAGCTAGCCTTTGATGATTTCAAAGAGTGGCATCCTGATGTTATGGAGTTTGCGAGCCTGACGGCACCTTATGAAATGGTTAAAGCGGGTTTTGTTGAGCATGGCATTTTGGCACTAATCTTAAATAAAATTGAGCAAGCACAGCAGCAGCGACAAGAAATGGCACAAGCTGCGCAGCTAGCCAAAGACACGGTAGCACTGCTAAATACGATTTCTGCCACCGCAAGTGAGTTGATCAAACACAGTGAGAACGTGGTTCATGACGCAATGCTAATGGTTAAGCAAGTACAATATACTGGCGGCATTATTCTGGTCGCTTTAGTTTTACTTGCATGGCTAGGGTTACGCCACTGGCTAAAGCTGGGGCTGAATAACTTATTGGCCAAGCTTGCATTATTAACTCAACACGATTTTTCTCAACCCGCTCGCTTGATTGGCCCGAGTGAATTTAAAGAAGTTGCTCTACAACTAAACCAAGTTATTGAATCAACAAAATATTCAATTTCTACCGTAACGCGCAATTGTGAAATGCTCTACCAAAATGCCGAAACCAGTCACGATGCAGCCGATAAATCCAACCGCAGTTTAGCCTCACAAAATGATTCGTTGGTTAACATGGTTTCCACCGTGAGTGAGTTGGAATCGGCGATTCGGAATATCACGCTTGTGACCAGTGAATCTTATGAAGAATCAGTGGCTGCCAGCCAGTTTTCTACGCAAGGGGTGAAAGTTGTGGAACAAAACCGTGTTCGCTTGGAATCTCTTGAAAATACACTGCATTTAAACGATGAAGCAATGCACGAGCTTGACCAGCGCGTGAAGAAAATTCGCGAGATGGTGGATATGATCAGCGGTATTGCTGACAGCACCAACTTACTGGCGTTGAACGCCGCGATTGAAGCAGCAAGAGCTGGCGAACAAGGGCGTGGTTTTGCAGTTGTAGCCGATGAAGTACGCAAATTGGCCAGCGATACATCACAGCAAACCACCAATATCCGAGACATGATGAATGAACTCACCAATGCAACGCAGCGCTCTCGTCAAGCGGTATCGGATTCGCGGCAAGAGATGAGTAATGCACTGCAATCGAGTCAAGAAGTAAAAACAACATTTGAGCAGATAGAAAAAGCAGTGGAACAGATTCGTGCTCGAGTTGAGCAGATAAGCGTTGCAACAGAAGAGCAAGAGCGAGCGACGGCCGATGTAAGCCAATCTATCAGCCAAGTTTCATCGCAAGGTGAGCAAACCAAATTACAGCTTGAAGCCATGGTCGAAAGTTCAGAGCAGGTGGCTGAAGTTGCGGGTGAACAGCAGGCTATGTTGCATAAATATACGCTCAACTAGCTTATCCAGTGCGGATTTTTGTATTTCATGACGTTGTCACTTTTTTCTAAATGGTTGGGTAAGCATTTTATCCAACCACTGCTCACGCTTCTCTCGAAAGAGTGGTAGGCCGATAATGACCTGCTTATGGCCCAATTCTGGCTGCGCACGATAAGTACGAAATAGCCGATCCCAACATGACAAGAAAAAACCAAAATTGGAGTGAGTTTCTCTCACAATGACTGAATGATGAACCCGATGCATGTCAGGTGTCACCACCAACCAGCGAAGCCAACGGTCCATTTTCAACGGTAATTTTGCGTTACTGTGGTTAAACATCGCGCTCGCATTGAGCACAACCTCAAATATCAATACCGCGAATGGGCTGACACCCAAAATGATCACGCAAGTGATTTTGATCCACAAAGAGAGAATCATTTCGAATGGGTGAAACCGTGAGCCAGTGGTCACATCAATATCTTGGTCAGCGTGGTGCATGCGATGTAAACGCCATAACCAAGGAGAGAAGTGAAAAAGCACATGCTGGGCGTAAATCACGCCATCAAGAATAATAACTGACAGCACAATTTCAGCTACTTGTGGTAAATCCACCCAATTAAAAAGGCCAATCGAGTCTTGCTGCGCCCAATAAGCCGCTTCAATGGCTAACACTGGCATCAATAGCGATAAGCACACGCTATTTAAACCAACCAAACCTAAATTATTCAGCCAGCGAGTGGCTTTACTTTGGGTGAGTGTTTTACGTGGGCAAGACCATTCCCACAGCGCACAAAGCATAAATACAGCGAAAAATATGCTCAAACGGATCAATTCAGGGTTCAGGTTCATACTTAATGGCTCATCTTCAATGGTCTTGTGCTAGGAATCTGCTTGTACTGTAAGTACAATCGGCAGCACTTTCCAGCTTGCCGCCCTGATTTATGAGAATCCACGCATTTAACCATTTGTTCCAACATCGCTTAGCGTTATCGACCAAACCTTTTCAAGCTCGTGGTGCGAAAGTTGAACGTTGCGCCTATTGTCAGGTCGCCACGCAATACTGCTTATGCGGCCATCAACCGGATATGGATACGGATATCGCAGTATTACTGCTGGTTTCTGAAAATGAAGTATTTAAACCCAGTAATACTGGTCGACTAATTGCCGATGTGATTAAAGAAACTTACGTTTATCAGTGGAATCGCACCGAACCTCACGCGGAAATGCTAGCACTGTTGAATAATCCCGCTTATCAACCAGTCGTCATTTTTCCCGAAGAGTATGTGGATGAAAAGCCTCGAGTAATGCAAAGCCCTCCCAGCGCGCACGATAAACGCAAACCACTGTTGATATTGCTTGATGGAAGCTGGCGCGAGGCAAGACGAATGTTTCGCAAATCACCTTATTTGGATGCGCTTCCGGTGATGTCTATCGCACCTAAAAGCGTATCGCAATATATGATGCGTAAATCTGATAATGAGCAGCATTTATCAACGGCTGAAGTGGCGTCATTGTTATTGGCTGAAGTGGGTGAGCATCAAGCCTCTCTGCTATTAAGCCAATGGTTTGAAGTGTTTCGGGAAAGTTACTTGCTGAGTAAAACCCGCCTAAAGCATGATTTGAGCAGGCCAGTCTTGAAACGTTTCATCGACCAGCAGCAAAGCGAGACGTGACTCTAAAGTTGATCGATTCGGTGATGAGTAATTGTTCAATCGAACCTATAGACCAGATAAATTGGTACTCGGTCACGGATTGTAGGCTGAGCTCTGTGGATAATGCCCAAAGTTTTATTTTTAGCTCATTGATGAGCAAATTTTAGGAGAGATTGCATGTACTACGGCTTTGATGTCGGTGGCACTAAAATTGAGTTTGGTGCGTTTAATGAGAAGTTAGAACGCGTAGCAACGGAGCGCGTTCCTACCCCAACAAACGACTACAATCTGCTAGTTGAAACCATTGCGCAGTTGGTGAGTAAATATGACGCGCAATTGGGTGTGGAAGGCAAAATAGGCCTTGGCCTACCGGGTATGGAAGATGCTGATGATGCTACGGTATTAACCGTCAACGTTCCTGCTGCAAAAGGCAAGCCGTTACGCGCTGATTTAGAAGCAAAAATTGGCCGCAGCGTGAAGATTGAAAACGATGCAAACTGCTTTGCGCTTTCTGAAGCATGGGACGATGAGCTGAAAAATGAGCCTTCGGTTATGGGCCTAATTCTCGGCACAGGTTTTGGTGGCGGCCTTATCTATGAAGGGAAAGTGTTCTCTGGCCGTAACCACGTCGCGGGGGAGTTTGGTCATATGCGTCTGCCTCTTGATGCATGGTTACATCTTGGCGATAACGCGCCGATGCTCGGCTGTGGTTGTGGCAAACAAGGATGCTTAGACAGTTATCTCTCTGGCCGCGGTTTTGAGCTATTGTATGAGCACTATTATGGCGAGCACAAAAAAGCGATTGATATCATTCACGCCAATGAAGCAGGTGAAGCGAAAGCCGTTGAGCATGTTGAGCGCTTTATGGAACTACTTGCCATCTGTTTTGCCAACATTTTCACAGCCAATGACCCACACGTTGTTGCACTCGGTGGCGGTTTATCAAACTTTGAATTGATCTACCAAGAGATGCCTAAACGCGTACCGAAATACCTGCTTTCTGTCGCGAAATGTCCGAAGATCATCAAAGCAAAACATGGTGATTCAGGTGGCGTACGTGGTGCGGCTTTCCTTAATATCAAATCATAAAATCAAACAAAAAGGGCCTATAATCAAACGGGCCCTTTTTTATATCAGTCAAAAGTTAACTCTTTAACCTAAGTTCTGTTTATTTGGTGTTAGCGCCTTTTTTACCCACACCTACGTTTTCTTTTTGTTGCAGTGTTAGCTTGCTAAAACCTAACTTTTTAAAGTGGTTATCGCGGTAATTGCGTACCGCTTTTGCGTCAGAAATCATTTCCAGCTGCTGTTCCATTTTTAAAAAATCAGTAATATCAATACCTTCTGCTTCGGCTACTGCTTCTTGAATGTTGTGATGCTTTTCGTAAGAAAAAGTCAGCGTTTTATCTTCATTTTTGTAAGTGTACAAAATGGTGCGAGCCATGATCATCTCTCTAAAATCGTCATTCCCAATTTCGGGAAAATAAACAAAGGCTGATCGCTTACTATCAACCGATTGAAAATGGGGGCGTTGGTAGCGCTTAAACATGACTAACCAACATGTAATGGGCTAGATTTTGCCTTTAAGTGGGATAATTGTCACGCTTTCACCACCGAAATAGCGCAGGATATTTCATTTACAACGCTGTACATATTCAATCACAAACGCCGCGATTGCATCGAGATTATTGATGTCCATTTGTGGTAAAGCACTTTTCACAACTTCATCCGCGGCGATAGCGATGATATTTTCATCATTTGGATATAGCCAAGGTTTACCCACTTCAGCACGGTGCAATTCAATTTTTGGAAAGGCGAGGTTTTTACACCCTTCAACTAAAATTACGTCGAGTTTATCGCAATCAAAGCGAGACAAAAGATATTCGAAATCGGGTTCGGCTTCTGGCGTCTCAGTCATCATGGCATGACGATAGCGCGATGCAACTAACATCTGGCTTGCCCCCGCTTTACGCAGCCGATGGCTATCTTTACCTGGTTTATCAATATCAAAATCGTGGTGCGCGTGCTTAAGTACGCCTAATGTTAGGCCTGCTGCCCTTAACTTGGGCAATAAGGCTTCAAGCAGGGTCGTTTTTCCTGTGCCAGAGTAGGCCGCAAAACCAAGTAAAGGGCATGAAGGCGCTTGATATTTCATGATGTCAAAGTTCCAAATTGTGCCAGATCTTGAGGCGTGTTGAGGTTCAAAAAGCAGTTTGGCGAGTCGCTAAAGTCAACGTAATCTGTGTGGCATTCTTGATAAAGACGGGTGATTTTTCTCTCGCCACGTTCTAAAAATGCAGTCAGTGTTGGCAGCACACGTTGGTGAATAAGGGTGAATACGGGTTGAGCGAAGTGACCATCATGGGCGACTAAAATATCATGCGAGTCTTGAGCAGCATGGCAAAAACGCGCAACAAGATCGTCATTGATCAACGGGCAATCGCAAGGGACAAATCCGACCCAATCGGTTTGTGCATGGGTTAACCCTGCCTGAATTCCAGCGAGTGGACCGGGATAATCAG
This sequence comes from Vibrio sp. V03_P4A6T147, assembly GCF_002241085.1. NCBI lineage: Bacteria > Pseudomonadati > Pseudomonadota > Gammaproteobacteria > Vibrionales > Vibrionaceae > Vibrio > Vibrio sp. V03_P4A6T147. Next base: position 1,564 of record NZ_NDIO01000388.1, on the reverse strand, counting down.
CCATGGTATCGGAAATGACAGGCGCAAACTGACGATACTGTGCATGGTTACGATTAGCGTTAATCGTCAGGTTAGTAGATTGCGGCTTAAGCTTATTCATGACATGTTGAATCAAAGGTTGGCCATTGAGTTCAATCAGCCCTTTGTCTTGTCCACCCATACGGCTGGCTTGCCCACCCGCTAAAATAACCCAACTTGTTTGTGTGGGAAGTAACATGAAATGTCTCTTAATTGTGCGATGAGAAGAGCGCCGTACAGACAAGTTAACTCATGGATTGAGCATCACTCGCCCATTTTTAGTGGCGACAAACCAAGTTAAGGATGATAACCCAACTCATGCCTTGGTGCTAACTGGCTGATGATTATAACCAATCTCACTTGCGCGGGTGGATCTTTTTCATTGCTCTCGTTAAGTTGTTCATTGCTCTCACTAAGACACAAACGCCTCCATTAGTTTGGAGGCGTTTGGTCAAGCTAGGCAGTATTAAGCATCTTCAGGTAGTAGGAATAACCCCACGGGGTTGATCGTCAGGTAAGGGTGATCAGCGTAACTGGGGTCAAATTGTGACGAGTTGAGTTGCAGTAACAGCTCTTTGTTGTGCCATTTAACCAACACTTCATACATCGACCCCATGTAAGCAATACTGGTAATTTGACACTGTTGGCAGGCATCACCGTCCGCGCAGAGCAAAATAGCTTCTGGTCGAACACCAATTTGATAATTTCCCGCAGGCAAAGCCGTGACACTGTCATCATTAGCGGGGATCTTATAGCCATTGATGATCAAATATTCACCATCATATTGACCCTCAAAAATATTGGCTTCGCCCATGAAGTTGGCCATGAACATCGAGGTTGGGTGCTTATACAGTTGAGTTGGTGACCCCTGCTGCATGATGTCGCCATCTTTCATCACAATCACAGTATCAGAAACGGCAAAGGCCTCAGCCTGATCGTGCGTCACATACAAAGAGGTGATATTAAAACGCTGTTGCAACTCTCGAATAGTTTCACGCATGCTGCGTCTTAAATTGGCGTCCAAGTTACTGAGCGGCTCATCGAATAGCAATACCTTAGGCTTAAGCACCAACGCGCGAGCGAGCGCTACTCGCTGTTGCTGACCTCCTGAAATTTGGTCAACGTAACGTTCTCCAAAGCCTTCTAAATCGACTAATTTCAAGGCTTCATCCACTCGCTGTTTTACTTCATCTTTACTCAAGCCAATCATTCTTAGGCCGTAACCTACGTTGTCATGTAAGGAAAGGTGAGGAAACAGAGCGTAAGATTGAAACACCATGCAGATGTCACGTTGCTGGATGGAGGTGCTCGTGACATCTTCACCATCAATAAAAATTTGGCCGCTGGTTGGTTTTTCGAGCCCTGCGACCAAACGCAGCACGGTCGTTTTTCCACATCCTGAAGGGCCGAGCAGTGTTACAAGGCTGCCTTTTTTGATTTCTAAATCCAAATTACCAATGACGGTTTTATCGCCAAAACGCTTGCAGACATTCTTTAAAACAACAAAGTTTTCATTTTCCATGGTGATATCTCCAATGGTTATTCT
>NZ_NDIO01000413.1:0-8911 GCF_002241085.1 Vibrio sp. V03_P4A6T147 | reverse complement strand
TCTTATTATTTAGCTAGTTACCTGATAATAAAGTGCTCTAGCCTTAATTCTGTCGTACCATAAAAAGCACGTAATGCATCTGACAGCATCTTCACTCGGGGTGGAAGCCCAACCTGTAAGATAGCGACTACCTCACGATGTACCTGAGTCATAAAGGCGATACGGTCTGGTTCAAAATCGCCGTGTAGGTTGTCACAACTCACAGTAAAAGGAAAGCCAGCACTGACCGATAAAATCCACTCATACGCTTGAGGGCGAACCTCTACTTTTTCAAATTTGGCTTGGACTTGCGCGGTTCGCCCGTCTGGTTGATACCAATAGCCAAAATCTTCCATCAATCGCCGTTCAGGGCCGGCGACGCACCAATGCGCGATTTCATGCAGTGCCGAGGCAAAGAAGCCTCGTGCGAAAATGATGCGGTGATGATTGATTTGCGCATCAGCAGGCAAGTAAATCGGCTCATCACCACCGAGCTCTAAACGCGTATTGAATGGCTCAAAAAAAGTGTCATTGAACAGGGAGATCAAGTCTTGGTATTGATGTGTCATCACTCAGTCATGCAGGCAAAAATTTCTCAACGCATTCTCTTATTTTTCTGTAGTCAGGTAAAGCCATTCAATCGCCCCACTTCATTAGTTTTATTAATCGGTCAAACGGTTTCTTGGCATAAAATCTCATTCGCCATCGCCTGACTTTACTACTACACTTGCGCCTCCATTTTTAAGTTCAACCGCTTTCTTGGTTCTTATATACCCAAGGAAGTGCTGTCGGAGTACCGCATTATGTTGCTCAGTGTTTTATATATTATTGGTATTACTGCCGAAGCGATGACTGGCGCATTGAGTGCAGGCCGTCGAAAAATGGATTGGTTCGGTGTGATGTTAGTAGCGAGTGCCACTGCGATTGGAGGCGGTACGGTGAGGGATATTTTACTCGGCCATTATCCGCTAGGTTGGGTGAAGAATCCGGAGTTTTTAGCCATTACCTGTATCGCAGGCGTTCTCACCACAGGCTTAGCTAAATGGGTAATAAAACTCAAAGGGTTGTTCATTCGTTTAGATGCATTGGGGCTAATTGTGTTCAGTATCATAGGCACAAAAGTCGCAATGGGCATGGGTTTGCATCCCGGCATTTGTATGGTTTCTGCGTTGGTCACTGGGGTGTTTGGTGGGTTATTACGCGATTTAATCTGCAGACAAACGCCACTGGTACTGCATGAAGAACTCTACGCTTCGGTTTCATTAGTCGCTTCAGGGCTTTATTTAACCTTACTCGCATTCGGCATCAATGATGTCACCAGCACGATAGTAACGCTTATTGTGGGTTATTTATTGCGTATGGCGGCAGTGCGTTTTAAATGGCGTTTGCCTTCTTTCCAGCTTGATGCTGAAAATCAGATTCATTAGCCACAATCCGATGTTAGATATTCCGATGTTAGATATTTAGTTAGTTAGCTGACTTGTTTCGATAAAAAATTCATTCAGCCGCGGAAATTGGCCAAACAGAAAATTGCTTAAAACAAAAGCGCCCTAGCAAGAAGGGCGCTTTTCATTTTAATTCGGTTATGCTGGATTAGATTTTAGGCGTTTCTGTTTGAACCGCAAAATTCTGCCCGCGATGACGAAGTAAGTGGTCCATCAACACAATCGCCAGCATTGCTTCGGCAATGGGCACGGCGCGAATACCAACGCAAGGATCATGGCGACCTTTCGTGATAAGTTGTGTGGGTTCACCCGTGCGAGTAATGGTATCGCCAGGTACTGTAATACTTGACGTGGGTTTAAGCGCAATACTGGCAACAATATCTTGCCCAGTCGAAATACCGCCTAAAATACCGCCGGCATGATTTGAGCGAAAGCCGTTCGGTGTTAGAGGATCTCGATGCTGGCTGCCTTTTTGCTGCACGACATCAAAACCGTCACCAATCTCTACCCCTTTCACCGCATTAATGCTCATCAAAGCATGCGCAATATCCGCATCTAGACGATCAAATACCGGCTCACCTAAACCAACAGGCAGGTTTGTCGCGACAACTTGAATCTTTGCACCGATCGAATCACCTTCTTTTTTCAAATCACGGATCAGTTGGTCGAATGCCGCCACTTTGTCTGCATCTGGACAGAAAAAGGCGTTATTCTCAATTTCATTCCAATCCACTTTATCGATACAAACATCACCCATTTGTGACAAGTAAGCGCGAATTTCAACCCCAAATTCTTGTTTGAGATATTTCTTCGCAATGGCTCCCGCTGCCACTCGCATCGCTGTCTCACGTGCTGATGAACGGCCACCACCACGATAGTCGCGAATGCCATATTTTTGATGGTAGGTATAATCGGCATGACCGGGGCGAAACTTGTCTTTAATGTCTGAATAATCGGTTGAGCGTTGGTCGGTATTTTCAATTAATAGACCAATCGATGTACCTGTGGTTTTCCCCTCAAATACACCAGAAAGAATTTTGACTTCATCCGCTTCACGGCGCTGCGTTGTATAGCGAGATGTGCCAGGACGGCGACGATCTAGGTCTATCTGTAAGTCAGCTTCTGTAATTTCTAAGCCCGGAGGGCATCCGTCGACGATACATCCTAGTGCGATACCGTGACTTTCTCCGAATGTCATCACCCGAAAATGTTGTCCGATACTGTTTCCTGCCATTACTTCCTCAATATTGATGACACAGAGCGACATGCTCCCTATCACCGCTTCATTCTATTGTTCGTGGATTCATAGTGGCTTTATTACGAAATGATGTAAAGCCCCAAAATAAAGCAATGTGTATTTTTCTAATGGATAAAAAAACGCCAGCACTGTGGCTGGCGTTTTTCTTATGCGTACGGCATTAGTCGATATAAAGCGCAAAGTCGCTAGCGCAATCAACCAACTGCTGGCGAGTCAGCATGAATACGCCATGCCCACCATTTTCAAACTCAAGCCAAGTAAACGGAATGTGGTCGTATTGGTTCATCATATGCACCATCGAATTGCCCACTTCACAGATCAAAATACCGTTATCAGTGAGGTATCCCGCCGCATTGGCCAAAATACGACGCACCAATTTCAAACCATCGGTACCGGCGGCTAAGCCGAGTTCTGGTTCATGTTTGAACTCTTTGGGCAAACTATTCATATCTTCTTGATCCACATACGGTGGATTCGACACGATTAGGTCATATTTCTCTTTTGGCAAATCACGGAATAGATCGGAACGGATCGGGAAAACTTGTTGCTCCATACCGTGATCTTGAATATTTTGCTCTGCCACTTGCAGTGCGTCGGTTGAGATATCAATCGCATCCACTTCAGCATCAGGGAACGCGTGGGCGCACGCAATGGCGATGCAACCGCTGCCAGTACACAAATCCATAATGCGTACAGGCTCGTCGATCAACCAAGGTTGGAACTGCGCTTCAATCAATTCGCCAATCGGTGAACGTGGCACCAGTACTCGCTCATCCACATAAAACTCAAGGCCACAGAACCAGGCTTTATTGGTTAAATAGGCGATAGGAGTACGTTCATTAATGCGCTTAATCACCCGTTCAACAATACGCAGACGTTCGCTGCCTGTTAAACGAGAATTCAGTACATGCGGAGGAACATCAATCGGAAGATAGAGTGTCGGTAGGATTAGCTGAACGGCTTCATCCCACGCATTATCGGTCCCATGACCATAAAATAAGTTGGCGGCATTAAAACGGCTGACCGTCCAACGAATCATATCTTGAAGCGTGTGAAGTTCAGAAACCGCCTCTTCTACAAAAATCTTATCCAAAATTGCCTCCGAAAAGCGCTACAATACTGCCAATATCGATCTGTTAGAAAATGACCAAACCCAATGAGCCAAAAAGAGACCGAACACGATGACGCTTTCGACTTGTTTCGGGATGCAGTAAAGGGCGTTAAAAAGTTGCGACAGGATACCATAATCCAGCCGCCAAACAGAAACCCCAAACAAAAAGAAATCCGCCGTATTGCGCGGGAAGCCAGCGATACCGAATTTTATTTTTCCGATGAGTTTATACCAAAACTCAGCGATGAAGGCCCGACGCGCTATGCTCGTGATGATGTGTCGAAATATGAAGTTAAACGGTTAAGACGTGGCGTCTATGTGCCGGATGTATTTTTGGATATGCACGGCATGACGCAGCAAGAAGCGAAACGAGAACTCGGGGCGATGGTTGCTTATTGTGTGAAGGAAAATATTCACTGCGCTTGTGTCCAACATGGGATTGGTAAACACATTCTCAAACAAAAAGTTCCTCTCTGGCTCGCTCAACATCCTGATGTGATGGCGTTTCATCAAGCCCCCCTTGAATTTGGCGGGCATGGCGCGGTATTGGTGCTGCTTTCTATTCCTGATAAGTGATTTAAACTGACGCTAACTTCAGCATTAACGCTTTTGCTCCAGCATAACGATGAGGATTAATGTCGTAAATCCGGTGGAATCGGCATGTTATTTTCATCGAGTTTGGGTCTTTGGCCACCGCGTTTACGATACTGCTTAAGCTGAAAGACATAAGCCAGTACCTGCGCAACCGCCACGAAAAGCCCGTCGGGGATCTCCTGCTCAAGATCGGTTGTGTGATAAAGCGCTCGAGCCAAAGGCGGTGCGGGGATGATGTGTATATCATGCGCACGTGCTACTTCACGAATTTTCATCGCCATGTGATCGACGCCTTTAGCCACCACAATCGGTGCTTTATCCGTATTTTGTTTATAGCGCAGCGCAACTGAGAAGTGTTCTGGGTTGGTGATGATTACATCCGCTTGTGGCACTTCCGCCATCATCCGCCGCTGAGCCGCTTCACGCTGCAACATCCGAATTCGACCTTTAACCTCAGGTTTTCCTTCCGTATCTTTGTATTCGTCTTTTACTTCTTGCTTGGTCATTTTTAATTGGTCAGCGTGCTGCCAGATTTGGAATGGGATATCGATGGCGACCACGACCAATAAAGAACAACTGATCAGCAACACGAAGTTAAGCAAAATATCGAGCGCATGGAAAATATTTTGTGGATAGACATCCATGCTCAGTTGAAATAGATCTTCTTTCGATGCATTGATCAGATAAAAAGCAACGCCAGAAACAAGCAGTACTTTTAAAATGGACTTAAATAACTCAACCCAACTTTGCAAACCGAACATACGTTTTAAGCCACTGAGCGGGTTCATTTTGGAGGGTTTTGGCATCGCAGCTTCGACAGAAAAGTTAATTCCACCAATGCCAGCAGCGCCAATTAATGCAGCAATAAATAACGTGATTAAGATAAGCGAGAGTGGCAATATCAGGGTCGCAAGAGAACCAGCCGCAATATCAAACAACTTTCCGAGATCAAACACTTCTTCTCGGCTTAAGTTGAAGATTCGACCCATCAAAGCGTACAAGGCTCGGGCTAACGATTCGCCAAACCACATCAATGCAATCGCACCCACCACCAGTACCGAAACGGACGCTAACTCTTTTGAACGAGCAACCTGACCTTTTTTTCGCGCCTCGTCCAATCGCTTGGGCGTGGCGTCTTCGGTACGTTCTTGACCGTCTGACTCTGCCAAACGCGCCTCCTAACAGTTCATACGGATAAGGCGACAAATTTGTTGCTCGCCTTCTAACCAGAATAGTTCGTAGTGACTATACAGGCCGCCTAAAATATACCAACAGAGTAACAAGCCGACCAAAAGCGCAAACGCAAAACCCAACGAGAAAATGTTGAGCTGAGGGGCTGCACGAGTCATCACACCAAATGATAAGTTGACGGTTAATAGAGCAATGATGCCAGAAAGAGACATACTCAGCGCCACTTTAAACATAATTCCCAGCCACAATGCGAGCTCACGAAAATCCACGGTCGTTAATGCCCCATCACCAATAGGCAAGGTTTTGAAACTGAATACCACCAGTTGGATCATCTTTAAATGACCATCGGTTGCTAAGAAGAACAAGGTCGCTAAAAACATAAACAATTGACCAAGCAAAGGGGTGTTCTGCCCGTTTACGGGGTCGACCATTGAAGCAAAACCTAAGCTGGCTTGCATACCCAATATTTGGCCAAGCATAACAAAGGTTTGGATTATAAACTGGGTGATCATGCCCATTGCAACGCCAATAATAATCTGCTCAAAGGTGGTCAAAAAACCTTTAAATGAAAGTAGTTCAACGGTCTCTGAAACGACAGGAATCGCGGGCATCACGGCGAAGGTAATAGCCAAACCTAAGTAGAGCCGCACTCGGGTCGGAACAAAGCGGGCCCCAGTGACTGACATCACCATCAGCATGGCGGAAATACGAGTGTAGGGCCAAAAATAGCTAGCAATCCACTCTAAAACGAGGCTTGTTGGGTACTCCATTCAAGCTCCTAGTACAGTACCTGTGGTAGCCGTTCAACGATAGAGAAGAAATACTCCATCAACATCTGCGTCATCCAATGGGCAAAGAACATCAGTGCCAGTAACGTCACAATGAGACGCGGTAAAAAGCTCAACGTCTGTTCGTTAATTGAGGTCGCGGCTTGGAAAATGGCGACCACTAAGCCAATCAACAAACTCGGGATGATGATGGCGCACACCATGATAAGCACCATCCACAGTGCGTCTCGAAACAGCTCAACAAAGACTTCAGGAGTCATTCGCGCCCCCGCTATAAAGCAAAACTGCCGGCTAGCGTTGAGAGGATCAAGTTCCATCCATCCACTAGTACAAACAGCATGAGTTTAAAAGGCAGCGAGACGATCATCGGCGAAAGCATCATCATACCCATCGCCATCAAAACAGACGCCACCACTAAATCAATGATTAAAAAGGGTAAAAATAGCATAAAGCCGATTTGAAACGCCGTTTTTAGCTCCGAGGTGATGAACGCAGGGATCAGCACCGCCATCGAGACCTCTTCAGGATTGGTTGCGTCAGAGCCCGATATCTCAACAAAAGTTTCTAAATCTTTGACTCGCGTCTGTTTCAGCATGAAGGCTTTTAGTGGCTCTTGAGCCGTATCAAACGCTTGACGCGCCGTCATCTGCTCATTGAGATATGGCTGCACAGCTTGCTCATTAATGGCGTTGATGACTGGTGACATAATGAAAAAAGTGAGAAAAATAGCGATGCCGATAATTACTTGGTTTGACGGCGTTTGTTGCAGGCCCATTGCCTGGCGCAAGATCGACATCACAATCACGATACGTGTAAAGGAAGTCATCAAAATGACCATGGCAGGCAAAAAACCCAACATGGTCATCAAGGCTAAAATTTGTAGATTGATCGAGTAATCTTGACTGCCATCTGAATTGGTCGTCATGGTAAATGCTGGAATACCGCCACCACCACTGACGCTACCAGCGGCTATCGTTTTAGAGGCGCCACTGTCTTTATTCATCGCCGTTACTGTCACCGTTTCTGCGCCTACGGCGCTGGAAGGAATTGGCGTGGCTAACTCTTGCTCTGAAAACGCAAACGGGGTAAACAATAATGCCACCAGCAACATAGAAAGATGCCATAGATGAGCAAGGTAACCCAATGAGGCCGTGCGACTATTTCTTGTCATTTTTCTTTAGCAGCTGAGTCAGTTGACCGGCAAACGGACTGACCTCAGCCTCCTCCTGTTTGAGTGGGGCATCTAATTTTGCGATCAATTGGACGGATTGTGACGTGACTCCGACGAGAAATTGTTCTTCTCCTGCTTGCACAATAACGATACGCTCTTTAGTACCCACTGGCAGTTGACGTACAATGCTCAGCCCTTTTTGATTACCGAACGTGGGCACTCGCATTCGTTTTAACACCCAAGCCAAAAAGAGAATTAGCGCAATAACGAACAAAAGCGACCCGAAAGTGGTCGCTAAATCTAAGTGATCATTCGGCGCTGCCATCGCTTGGCTTGAACAGAGCAATAAACCGATCAGTTTTTTCATCCAAATACTTCTTTTTCGTAAACTGACGTTATGCTAACGCAGCTTTTTAATACGCTCAGTCTGGCTGATTACATCGGTTAAACGAATACCGAATTTATCGTTAACCACTACCACTTCTCCATGAGCAATCAAGGTGCCGTTCACCATCACATCCAATGACTCACCCGCGATGCGATCAAGCTCAACCACCGAGCCTTGGTTCAATTGCAGTAAGTTACGAATGCTGATCTTCGAACGTCCCACTTCCATCGAAATGGTCACCGGAATGTCCATGATCGTATCAAGTTTGCGGCGCTCATCTTCGGTGATCGGTGGTGAAGTGTCTTTCAATTCATCAAGAGGCGCGGCCAGAATTTCATCTACATCAATACTAGGCGCGGATGGGTCTTCCCCTAATGCAGCTGCCCATTCGTCTGCCAATCTTTGGTCGTCACTTGGTTCCATCTTCGTTACCTACTCTATTATTCTTCGTTATCTTCTTCGTCATCATCTTCAAATTCAGACATGATGTCTTTGCCTAAAAAGGCGAGATCCGTTTTTACTACATCAGGGCGTTTAATTTTTTCAGAGACTTGAACCGCCAGTTTTTCACCAGAGCGGCCCATTTTCACTCGGTAAGTAGGCAGCTCTTCAACAAACATCGTTGCGTTTTTGGGCATTTTAATTGGGATGATATCGCCTACTTGTAGATCCATTAAGTCACGCAATGAAATGTCTTGTTCTAATAAATTGACTCGGAAATTGACGGGTACATCCATGATCTCTTCGCGCAGTGCAGAACTCCAACGCACATCAGTTTCCATTTTATCCGACTGGACACCCGCATCGAGTAACTCACGAATGGGTTCAACCATCGAATAAGGCATGACCACGTGGAAATCGCCGCCGCCGCCATCGACTTCGATATGAAACGAGCTCACTACGATCACTTCCGTTGGGCTGACGATGTTAGCCATACTTGGGTTCACTTCTGAATCCAAATATTCAAACTCAACGCCCATCACCGG
>NZ_NDIO01000166.1:0-8926 GCF_002241085.1 Vibrio sp. V03_P4A6T147 | reverse complement strand
CGCAAGATGTCTCCGCGTTAGAACCAATACAAATGGCGATAGTAGAGAATGATAATTTTCCGTATCTAAGCCAATCCGTGACAGGCTAATTTAGAAAAATCGTTCACTTCAGATTTGGCCACACATTTGTTAGTGAGCTAAGTGGTATCGGATATTCAACGGCTCCTCATTCATTGAGTTGAAGAAAAAATCTCTTATTAAGGGATTCTTAAGTTACGTCCGTTATTTTTGTTTACAGAGTAAGCAAAAAGGAAATGCCGATGAAAACCATACGCTCAGCATCTGATCTGCAATTGGCCGTAATTGATCCTTCTCATCCTCGCTGGTTGGAAGCCATACACCTTGTGCGCGAGCGTTATCAGCAAGCGTTTGATGCACGCCTTATCACTTTTATGCCTGCTTATTTAGCTTTGCTTGATCATGACGAAATGAAATCCGTATGTGGTTTTCGCGTAGCGCAGCAAGAGCCTCTGTTTCTCGAACAATACCTTGACCAACCTGCCGATGAAATTTTATCGCAGCGTTTTGATTGCCGAGTATCCCGAAGTGCTTTGATTGAATTTGGCCAACTGGCCTCTTTTGGTCGTGGTTTATCGGCGCTGCACTTTACTTTGATCGCTCAACAGCTGGTTGATTTAGGATATGAATGGTGCGTTTTTACAGCAACGGATCCACTGCATGCTTTGATGCGTCGATTTGGTTTACAACCGACATTGATCGCGAAAGCGTCAGCATCTTGCATTCCTAACGCCAACCAAATTTGGGGCAGTTATTACCAACACAGCCCTCGAATTTTAGCGGGAAATTTGGCGCAGGGGCTGGCGTTGCTCAACCGATTTCATTTAAACCAGAAACAAGCGTGAGGCCTTTGCTATGAACCGAATTTTATCGGCGCTTCATCAACATGCGCAGCAAAAGCCAGATAGCATTGCCTTCATTGGGCACAATGCCAAACAAGAAAAGATAGCGCTGAGCTATCAACAGCTCTTAGAAAAAGTGGAAGCCACAGCACGCACATTGTGCCAGTGGCAGGTTCAGCGTATTGCATTAAAAGCTGAAAATAGTTTGGATTGGGTGATCATCGACCTTGCGGCCATGCACGCAAAAATAGTGCTCGTTCCTGTACCTACTTTCTTTAGCAAGGCACAGGTTGAACACTTACTGTATGAATCGGGGGTTGATGTTTGCTTAGGTGATTGGCCAACGCTAGGTGAACCTTTCTCAACGCTCAGCCATCTACCTGCTTTTGTCTATTTGGCGAATCCATCAGCACAGGTGTTGCCTTTGACGCAAAAAATCACCTTTACGTCTGGGTCCACCGGAACGCCGAAAGGGGTGTGTTTGAGTGACGAAAACATGCAAGCGGTCACGCTGGCGATCGCAGAGAAAATGTCCGCGCAAGTTGAGCGTCACCTCGTGATGCTGCCTCTCTCAACCTTGTTAGAAAACATCACGGGTGTGTATGTTCCTTTGGTTCTGGGTGTGACATCAACAGTCGTCTGTGGCAGCGAAGTAGGTTTGACCGGTTCTAGCCAGTTCTGTGGTGCAACGTTCGCACTCGCACTACAACAGTTTCAGCCGTCAAGCTTGGTGCTAACGCCTGCGCTATTGCTGGCATTAATTGAAGTCGTCAAGCAGAGCCCAGCTCTTGCGCTGCCTTTACGCTGGGTTGCCGTGGGCGGGGCGCGAGTGGCTCCCCAATTAATTGACGCAGCTCGCCAGCTCGGCATTCCCGCTTTTGAAGGGTATGGTTTGTCTGAAAGTGCTTCGGTCGTGAGTATGAATACACCCCAACAAAATAAGCCGGGGTCGTGCGGACAGGTGCTGTCTCATCTTCAGGTTTCGCTGGCACAAGATGGCGAATTGTTAGTTAAAGGCAACACGGCTTTGGGGTATTTAGGTGAGCCGTTTAGCCACGAGTGGTTGTCAACTGGCGATATGGCCACAATCGATGATGAGGGTTTTTTAACCATCATCGGGCGTAAAAAGAACCTCATCATCACCAGTTTTGGGCGTAACGTGGCCCCTGAATGGATTGAATCTCAAGCATTGGCTTTGATTGCACACCATCGATTTGTGGTGGTGGGCGACGGGCAGGCAGGCCTCACGGCCGTCAGTGACAGTCCTTTACCTGATCTCGTTACGCGCGTGCAACAGCTCAATAGCGTGTTGCCCGATTACGCACACATCACGCAGCTTTGGTTGGTGAGCGATACTCATTGCTGGCAAAAGTGGCTGACCGCTAATGGTCGCCCAAAACGCTTAGCTATTGAAAACGCACTGCAAGAGGCTCGCTTGGCGCGCCACACCACTAATCCACAGACGGTTTTTATCTCTATTCCTTCCTTCTATTCAATGGCTGAGGAGCTTTAAAATGAGCAAATTTTTCCATATTTTAAAAACACAAACTGAGCCAGCACAGCAGCAGATGTTGCAAGCTCCGGTATTTGATGCCTGCGCAAGAGGTGAGATCAGCCTAGAGATGTATATTCGTTTTCTCACTCAAGCTTATCACCATGTTAAACATACGGTGCCACTGCTGATGGCATGTGGCAGCCGCTTAGGCAATGAATATGAGTGGGTACGAACGGCGATTGCCGAGTACATCGATGAAGAAAAAGGCCACCAAGAGTGGATCTTGAACGATATTAAAGCGTGCGGTGGTGATGTGGACGCAGTGCGTCATAATGAGGGCGCAGGGCGCGTCAGCGCTTCCATCGAACTCATGGTGGCGTATCTCTATCACCAGATTGATCGCGCTAACCCGTTGAGCTTATTTGGTATGGTGTGGGTACTTGAAGGAACCAGTGTGGGTGTCGGTGGGAATATCGCACGGTTAGTCAAACAGCGTTTGGAGCTTCCTGATGCGGCGATGACCTATCTCACTTCGCACAGTGAACTTGACCAAGGGCACATCCGCTTTTTTGAATCGTTAATGAACAACATTCAGTGTGTATCCGATCAAGAGGCCATCATCCGCTCTGCAAACATGGTGTTTGATCTGTATGGGCAGATGCTGCGAGAACTACCGCTTCCTTGCGAGTCAATGGTACATGCAGGTTCGCAAGATTTAGCTTCGCAAGGTGTAAGGTCGCAATATGGATCTTAATCATCAACATGTTTTACTCACCGGCGCTTCCGGTGGTATCGGGCAACGCATCGCATTGCTGCTTGCTAAGCAAGGAGCCAGTCTAGTTCTGGTGGCTCGTGATGGTCAAAAACTCGAGCAACTTCGGCAAACGCTACCCATGCCTGAGAAGCATCTGATTTTGAGTGCAGATTTAAGCACAGAGTCAGGAATAGAGCAGATCAACACCTTCATTCAGCGCTTTTTTATGGGCCAGAAACGAATCAGTGTGGTGATCAATAATGCGGGCATCAACCAGTTTCGCTTATTAGCCAGACGAACCGCAGTTTCAGTGCAACAGGAGCTGCATTTGAATTTACTTGCTCCGATGCAACTGACTCAATCGGCGATACATTGGTTGAATAAACCGGGGATTATTTTAAATATTGGCTCAAGTTTAGGGGCTATTGGTTACCCGGGTTATGCCACGTACTGCGCTACCAAAGCAGGGTTGCACCGTTTTAGTGAAGCGATGCAGCGTGAGCTTGAGGGGACGGGTATCAAGGTACTTTACCTAGCGCCGCGAGCGACCAATACCGAGCTGAATAATGACACGGTGAACCAGTTCAACCAAGCCGTAGGCAATCACTGTGATGAGCCAGAGGTTGTTGCCCAACATGTGCTTAGTATGCTCGAAAGCGAATCAACAACTCGCTGGATTGGCTGGCCTGAAAAAGTGTTGGTGCGATTAAATCAACTATGGCCAGCAGTGATTTCGTCGGCAATTAAAAAGCAGCAAGCGACCATTCTTGCCTTTTTGAACCGTTAAAGCGTGATAATTCAAGGAGAACAATATATGAAAACTGTGTTTAAATGGGCCAGTGCATTGGTCATCTTTGCGGTAAGCACGACACTCGCTTTTGCGATCACCCCTTTAGCTCAGGTTCAATCTGATTGGGCCAAATGCCAATACAAAATGAAGTCGAGCGATGATCAAGAACGTTGTTTTGAACGTGTCATTATGCGTAACACCTTAGAGATGCAATCAAGCAACAGCCCAGAACTCAAAGTGTGGCTTGCCATCAATAAATCCTCATTAGCGGGCGTAAAAGGTGGGTTGGGTGCGCTATCTTTAGTGAAAGAGGCGAAATTATTGTACGAAGAGGTTATCGATCAAGCGCCTAATACTTTAGATGGCTCGGCTTTTACGAGTTTAGGCACCTTATATTACAAAGTGCCCGGCTGGCCAGTGGCTTTTGGCGACGACGTTAAAGCGGAAGAGTTGCTGCAAAGAGCGCTGCTGATTAACCCGACAGGAATTGATGCCAACTATTTTTACGGTGATTTTCTTGCCGAGCAAGGCAGAACCGATGAAGCAAGAAAGTACCTGTTGCAAGCACAACAAGCACCAGCAAGGCCACAAAGAGCGATTGCCGATGCTGGGCGTCAGCAAGAAATTGCCCTTTTGTTGGAGAATTTAAAATAACGTATGCGTTTATTATTAGTCGAAGATGACAAACAATTGGGCGAGTCAATGCAGGTGGCGTTGACTCGCCAAGGCTATACGGTGGATTGGCTAGAAAAAGGTGGCGGCGTGGCGTGTGCGCTCAAAACTGAACAGTTTTCGGCGGTGATCTTGGATTTAACCTTACCGGATATGGATGGTCTTGAGGTGTTGCGTGGCATTAGAAACGCTGGTTATTCGCTGCCTGTGATGATCCTAACGGCGCGTGATGATATTAGCGATCGCGTCAAAGGGTTAGATGGTGGAGCCGATGAATACATAGGTAAACCCTTTGCGCTAGAAGAGCTACTGGCACGTCTACGGCTTATCATTCGTCGCAGCTCGGGCAGCGCCGAGGCTCTGATTTCGATTGGTGATCTGAGCCTCTCTCTTTCCAAGCAGGAGATTGAATATCGTCAGCAACCCCTCAAACTGACGCGTAATGAATATAAAATTCTCGCCAGTTTGATCACTCAAGCAGGGCGAGTGATGAGCAAAGAGCTATTGCAACAAGCGCTTCATGGCTGGGACGAAGGCAGCAGTGACAACGCTATCGAAGTTCACATTCATAACTTGCGTAAAAAAATGCCAGAAAATGTCATCAAAAATATCCGTGGTGTGGGGTATATGATTGAAAAATAAAAAAATCTTTTCGATTAAACGTCGTTTAACACAGTCGGCTGTATGGTTAAGCGGTGGCTTACTGCTCATTTCTCTTTATTTCAGTTTTTCTACTGCTCAACATGAAGTTGAGGAGGTCTACGATGCGCGCTTAGGTCAATCGGCAAAATTACTGTTGATGGCGACTTCTGTCTCTATAAAAGAAGGAGACAATGCCGATCTTCATCAACAGTTTGATCAGTGGATGCAAAGCATTGAACGTCTTTCGCAAGCCAACAAGGAGATGGCAACGCAGTATGGTCACCCTTATGAGCGGTACATTCTGTTTCAGTTTTATCGAGATGGTCAGTTGATGTATAGCTCTGATAGTCAGCAACCCGCTTTTAGCAGCAATGCCAGCAATAATGGATTTGGCAACGTCACCATTGATGGCCAAACATGGCGTTATTTTCAATTGGCGCAACCTCATCCTGATCACGGTTCGGAATACATTCTGGTTGCGGAAAAACAGAGTATTCGTGATGAAATGGTCAATGAAATTGCACTGTCGACCGCGTTGCCGCAATTGATCTTGATCCCATGCGTTATCTTGGTGCTGGTGATGCTTATTGGACGAAGTTTCAAACCACTGCAAGAACTAAAATCAGCAATCGCCATTCGCAGTGTCCATAAGTTGGATCGCATTTACGTTACAGAACAAACCACCGAACTCTCACCATTAGTAGAGACACTCAACCAACTGTTGGCTCAATTAGAATTGGCTTGGCAGCGAGAAAAACGCTTCACGCGCATGGCTGCTCATGAACTTAAAACACCACTAACGGTATTGAGATTAAATGCCGAAAACGCCATGCTCAGCCAGAATGAGCAGCAACTGAAATATGATCTGGACATGATTCTTAAGGGTATTGAGCGTACTGACCGCCTTATTCATCAGTTGTTGATGTTAGCCAAAGTCGAAAGCACTATGGAATTGTCATCACAAACGGTCGATCTCTCAGTCTCTATTAAGCAAGTTATCGCAGACCTTGCGCCGTTAGCGTTAAAGCACGACCAACAATTGAGCTTTGAAGGGCAGAGTTTGTCGGTTCAAGGCGACGAGCTATTACTCGGCGTGTTGTTTAAAAACTTAATCGATAATGCGATGCGCTATTCTGGCGTACACAGCCACATTGATATTACGTTGCATGGCGATGATCAGTTTATTCAAGTGAATGTGACTGATAGCGGCCCCAACATCACGAACGAAGCCCGAGAAAAAATATTTGATAACTTTTATCGAGCTAACAGTGAAAAAGGCGATGGGGCGGGGCTTGGAATGTCGATTTGCCGTGATATCGCCGCGCTGCATAATGCCACCGTCGAGTTGCTGCCGAGACACAACGACAGCAACATCTTCAGGGTTTGTTTTCATCTAAGTTAACGGGTCTCTTCTGTTTTTATCCATACTCTTTAGCGGCATGGCGCAAAAATATCTTGCGCTTTCTCGTATGCATTGGTTGATACATCCATAATGCCAAGTAAAGAGTGAAAGAGATTACTTTGAGCATAGGGCTGAGTGGCTGTTTGACGTAAACAGGTTTGATTCACGCCTTTCGTTCGGGCAAATTCGTCAGATAACCAGACTAAAAGCGGTACTTGAGTTTGATAATCGGGTGCTAGGCTGTACGGCATACCATGTAAGAACAGTCCATTTTCTCCCAGTGATTCCCCATGGTCGGAGACATAAATCAATGCGGTGTTGTATTGCGCTTGCAGTGACTTTAGCTTTTCAATCAGCTGCGCCAAAACAAAATCTGTGTAACGAATAGTGTTGTCGTAAGTATTCACTATCTGCTCAACGCTGCAATTTTCAATATCCGCTCTTGGGCAATCAGGTTGATATTTCGCCATTTCTTTAGGATAGCGCTTAAAGTAGGTTGGCCCGTGACTTCCAATAATGTGCATGAAAATCATTCGGTTACCAGTTTGGTTAGCAATTTCTTCATCTAAGTTGTCTAGCATTGTGACGTCATAACAAGTGCTGCCGTCACATCGGCCTTCTCGCGCAGTTTTATCCAGCTCTTTCTGCGGAATATTTTTCGCGACGCCTTTATCGCCTCCATCATTCTCTTTCCATAAGAGGTCGACGCCTGCGCGCTGCAAGATATCGAGGACATTGTCTTGGTTATCCGCTTTGGTTCGATCAAAATTATGACGATCCATATTGGAAAATAAACAAGGTACAGAGACCGCTGTCGCAGTACCACAAGAGGCGACATCACTGAAAAATATAGGCTGATAAGGCGCGGTATAAGCATTGGTATCACGTGTGTAGCCATAGTATTGGTAATTTTGTGCGCGAGCCGTTTCTCCTAGCACAAATAAGACTAAGGTTGGTTTTTCTGCATCACGGCTATGGGTAATTTTCGGTTGCTGCTGCGCATCAGCGCCGATAATTTGATACACCACGGGCTCGGTAAAATAACGATCTTTCACAAGACCATAAGCGCTATAGACAAAGTGAGTGGGGATGATCATTTTCTTGAGGTAACTATTGTTGCGCCCAACCGACGAATAGTTCTGATAATACAGCGCCGCAATAATGACGATGCCGAGCAAAGAGAGCAATATTGATAGCGCTTTATAGCCTAAAAAGCGGGAAATGGATTTTTCTACTTTAAGTGGCGAAAGCAGTAATAGAGCAGCAGGGAGGATGCCCAACGCTGAGATCCAGACAATGGAATAGAGACTGACATAAGAGCCTGCCTCACTGCTATTGGTTTCAACGACATTGAGCAACATGTCTCGGTCGACAATCGTGCCGTAATTGTAACTCGCATAACTCACCACAGCAGAAAGGATGAGTAAGACCGCAAAAAAAGGTTTTAGAAAATAAGGCCACGAAAACAGTTGGAAAATAACGTTCAGCGCCAAAAAGAAAAAAATCGGTATTGAGAACGCAAACCCCCAATTGAACTGCTCAGCAGCCGAAAAAATCTGTGCCAACTTGGCATAAATAGGAATGTTGAGTACCAAGCTGAAATAGAGAGCAAGCAACAAGGTAATACTTGCGTATGAGAAGCGAGGATTTTTCATTGTGGGTTCCATAACATACCGTGTGATGAGAAGACGTTATGGAACTTATAAAGATCTTTTCTTAATAAAGGCTTAAGAAATTCAATCGTTAGAATGAGATGAGTTTTTAGTAGTTACTTATCTTAGTACCTTGCGCACCTTGTCGAATGCTAAAAGTGATAGCGTAAATACTATTGCCGTTCGTCTTTAGGAGAGTCCATGACCACCATGGTGGTGATCGATTTCACCGTTAAGCACTCACCAAGCACATCGGCGTGAAAACGTTTATAGGCGCTGAGATCTTTGGTTTCGACACGCAGCAAATATTCGTTCATCCCGGTAATGTTGTGGCATTCGACCACCTCCTTGGCGTAGCGCACATGTTCTTCGAAACTGAGCTGCGCTTTTTTCGTATGGCTGTTTAAGCCAATTGCCACATAAGCGACAAACCCGACATCAAGTTGGGTTTTATTTAAGACCGCTCGATAGCCTTTAATGATCTGCTTACGCTCGAGATCCTGCACGCGGCGCAACGTGGCGGAGGGCGATAAGCCGATGCGTTCGGCTAGCTCGACATTCGAGACTCGGCCATCAAGTTGTAGCTCTTGCAATATTCTCTCGTCAAATCTGTCCATGGCTTATTTTTATTGCTCAATATTAGTGGTATTGACCAATAT
>NZ_NDIO01000178.1:0-27300 GCF_002241085.1 Vibrio sp. V03_P4A6T147 | reverse complement strand
AAACCAGAAACTGTAAAACGCGACTGGTATATCGTAGACGCTGAGGGTAAAACTCTAGGTCGTCTAGCAAGTGAAATTGCATCTCGCCTACGTGGCAAACATAAAGCTGAATACACTCCTCACGTAGACACTGGTGATTACATCATCGTTGTAAACGCTGAGAAAGTTACTGTAACAGGTAACAAAGCAGCAGCTAAAACTTACTACCGTCACACTGAATTTCCAGGCGGCTTAAAATCAATCACTTTCGACAAGCTGATTATTCGTAAGCCAGAGATGGTTATTGAGCTAGCGGTTAAAGGTATGCTACCACGTGGTCCTCTAGGCCGTGCTATGTACCGTAAGCTGAAAGTTTACGCTGGCGCTGAGCACAACCATGCTGCTCAACAACCAAAAGTACTAGACATCTAATTGGGGATTTCGAAAATGGCAGAGAATCAATACTACGGCACTGGCCGTCGCAAAAGCTCAGCTGCACGCGTTTTTATTAAACCAGGCAGCGGCAACATTGTAATCAACAAGCGTAGCCTTGATGTTTACTTTGGTCGTCCAACTTCTCGTATGGTTGTTAAACAACCTCTTGAGCTAGTTGAACTAACTGAGAAACTAGATCTATACATCACTGTTAAAGGTGGTGGTATTTCTGGTCAAGCTGGTGCTATCCGTCACGGTATCACTCGCGCTCTAATGGAATACGACGAATCACTACGTCCTGTTCTACGTGCAGCTGGCTACGTTACTCGCGACGCTCGTTGCGTTGAACGTAAGAAAGTTGGTCTGCGTAAAGCACGTCGTAAACCACAATTCTCTAAGCGTTAATCTTTTTTCAAAAGATTCGCTTCCAGTGTTACTGGATTGTGGTTCAAAAGCCCGGTATTTATACCGGGCTTTTTGTTTTTTGGTGTTAGCAAACACTCATTTTTTTAATCACATCATTTGGTTGTTGCTCTTTAATCTTCCTTTTGTGACCTCACGTGCGATTTACTTCACGAATGTTACGAAAAGGTAGCTTTATCTTGTCAAAAAGTAGGGTTTTATTTATGATTTGCCATCAAATAAATACAACTAGATTCGTATTTTGTTAGCCATGCTCTTGATAAGCGGAATAATAATAATCCACAGGGAGCAAATGGGAGAATGTTTGGATGAGCAATGCGCCTTTAAATAACGGTCGCAGACGTTTCTTAACCGCGACAACAGCCGTTGTCGGAGGGTTAGGAGCTGCTGCTGTCGCCGTTCCTTTTATTAAATCTTGGAACCCAAGTGCCAAAGCCAAAGCGGCTGGAGCCCCCGTTGAAGTTGAAATCGGTAAACTTGAAGAGGGGCAAATGGTTCGTGTTGAGTGGCGAGGAAAACCTGTTTGGGTTGTTCGTCGTTCTCAATCAGTGGTCGATGGGCTAAAAGATATCGAAAACCAACTTCGAGATCCTCAATCGGATGAGCAGCAGCAGCCTAATTATGCGCAAAATGCTTATCGATCGATTAAACCTGAATATTTCGTTGCTGTGGGTATTTGTACTCACCTTGGCTGTTCACCTACTTATTTGCCTGATTCTTTTAGTGAACAAGTTCAAGGGGTTAAATCTGGTTTTTTCTGTCCTTGCCATGGTTCGAAATTTGATATGGCGGGTCGAGTTTTTCAAGGTGTTCCGGCACCACTAAACTTGGTTATCCCTCAATATATGTATCTTAGCGATACTCGTATTGTCATAGGATTAGATGAGACCGGGGAGGCTGCATAATGCAAGTTTTACTTGATTGGGTAGAAAAGCGTTTACCTGCAATGAACGCTTACAAAAAACACCTATCTGAATATCCAATGCCGAAAAACTTTAACTTTTGGTATTTGTTTGGATCGTTAGCCATGTTGGTTCTTGTTAACCAACTGCTCACTGGTGTGTGGCTAACCATGAACTATGTGCCATCAGGTGAAGGGGCTTTTGCATCTGTTGAATACATAATGCGTGATGTTGAGTATGGTTGGTTACTGCGCTATATGCACTCCACTGGCGCTTCAGCTTTCTTTGTGGTGATTTATCTACATATGTTCCGTGGCTTAATTTACGGTTCCTATCAGAAGCCTCGTGAACTGCTATGGCTATTTGGCATGCTGATCTTCTTAGTGTTGATGGCCGAAGCCTTTATGGGATACTTGCTACCATGGGGACAAATGTCCTACTGGGGAGCGCAAGTTATTATCTCTTTGTTCGGTGCAATCCCCGTTATCGGTGATGATTTAACTCTATGGATACGTGGTGACTACGTTATTTCAGGTGCCACTCTGAACCGTTTCTTTGCACTGCATGTGATTGCTTTACCTATTGTTTTATTGTTGCTAATTGTTCTCCATATATTAGCACTGCATGAAGTCGGCTCTAATAACCCTGACGGTATCGAAACCAAAGTACCAAAAGGGTCGATGGGCGATGATTATAAAACGCAGTTTAAATTTCACGACTACTACACCAAGAAATACGACATCATTGATTCGATTCCATTCCATCCTTACGGGACAGTGAAAGATCTTATTGGTGTAGCCGGTTTCTTAATCCTGTTCTGTTATGTGTTGTTCTTTAACCCAGAGATGGGGGGCTACTTCCTTGAGCCGCCTAACTTTGAAGCGGCAAACCCACTAAAAACGCCAGCACACATCGCACCTGTTTGGTATTTCACGCCTTTCTATGCAATTTTACGTGCTGTTCCTGATAAGTTAATTGGTGTGGCTGCGATGGGTGCATCGATTGTGGTGTTGTTCTTATTGCCATGGCTGGATCGTTGTAAGGTTCGTTCTTACCGTTATCGTAGTAAGTTCCACTTAATCAATATTATTCAGTTCACTATCTGCTTTATTGCGTTAGGTGTTTTAGGTGCGTTACCTGCGACAGCCACTTACACAATGCTTGCACGTATATTTAGCCTTGGTTACTTCATGTTCTTTGTTTTGTTGTTCTTCTACAGCAAAAATGAAGCAACGAAACCATTACCAGAGAGGGTGACATTTAAATGAAAAAGTGGATTGTAATTTTGTTTGCAATGCTGCCATCTCTTGCTTTGGCAGCTGGCGCAAATGTACATTTAGATAAAGCAAATAATGATTTAACAGATCAAGCATCATTGCAGCATGGTGCAAAGCTATTCATGAACTACTGTTTTGGTTGTCACTCAACTCAGTACCAGCGTTATGAGCGTGTAGCGAATGATTTGAATATTCCCTCGGATTTGATGAAAGAGAATTTGATTTTTGATCCGAATGCCAAAATTGGTCAACTGATGGAGAATGCGATTCCAGATAAGTCGGCAGCGAAATGGTTTGGTGCACCACCACCAGATTTAACGCTTGTGGCTCGTGTTCGAGGAACAGATTGGTTGTATACTTACCTTCGCTCATTTTATGCCGATCCTAGCCGGCCTTTTGGCGTAAACAACATCGTATTCCCAAGTGTCGGTATGCCTCATGTGCTTGAAGAGCTACAAGGGATCCCACAACCAGTTTATGGTACTCATATTGTCAATGGCGAGGAAGTCAAGGCTGTTATTGGTGCCGAGTCTGATGGAACGGGTGAGCTGAGCCAAAGTGAGTATGATCAAGCGGTCCGTGACATTGTTAACTTCCTTGAATATTCAGCAGAACCAGTCAAGCTTGAACGTCAAACTTTAGGTTGGTGGGTAATGGCATTCCTTGTGCTATTTACTATCGTGGTTGTTCTATTGAAGAAAGAATATTGGCGTGATGTGCATTAATTGTGCTACCATGCGGCGTTAATTTCTAATTTTTAGAATCTTCAATGGAGGCTTGGCCTCCATTGTTTTTATATCTGTAAGTGTGCTGGAGGGCTCCATGGCTGTAGCTGCCAATAAACGTTCTGTGATGACGCTATTTTCGAGTGCATCTGATATGTATAGTCATCAGGTACGTATTGTTCTAGCGGAAAAAGGTGTCAGTGTTGAAGTAGAATTAGTTGATGAAACCAATCTGCCAGCTGACCTTATTGAGCTAAACCCATATAAGACAGTACCAACGTTAGTTGATCGTGAGCTTGCTCTTTATGACTCAAAGATCATCATGGAATACCTAGATGAGCGTTTCCCTCATCCGCCGCTGATGCCTGTTTATCCTGTGGCTCGTGGTAATAGCCGTTTGATGATTTACCGTATTGAGAAAAACTGGTACTCACTGGCTGAGAAAGTCGTGAAGGGTAATGCGGAAGAGTCAGAAGCAGCTCGTAATAAATTACGCAATGATCTGCTTACTCTTGGTCCTGTGTTCGCGGAATACGAATATTTCATGAGTGAAGAGTTTAGCCTCATTGACTGTTATTTAGCTCCATTACTATGGCGCTTACCTATTTTGGGTATTGATCTGATTGGTCCTGGCTCTAAAGAGCTTAAAGTATATATGAATCGTGTTTTTGAGCGTGATTCATTCTTGGCTTCTTTAACAGAAGCTGAACGTGAGATGCGTTTAGTTCGTTAAGGCAGTTTGATGGATATCTCTCAAATGACTCCTCGCCGACCTTATATGCTTAGAGCATTTTATGATTGGCTATTAGAAAATGAATTGACTCCTCATGTTGTTGTGGATGCCACTCTTACGGGTGTACGAGTGCCGATGGAGTTTGTGCAAGATGGACAAATTATCCTTAATCTTGCCCCAAGAGCGATAGGTAACCTTGAGCTTGGCAATGAAGCGATTACGTTCAATGCTCGCTTTGGTGGACGTCCTCATTCGGTCATAGTGCCTTTGTACGCAGTGCAAGCTATCTATGCACGTGAAAACGGTGCAGGTACTATGTTTGAACCTGAAGAGGCCTATATCCCTTATCTAGAAGCGGGCATAACAGAGGAATCTGAACAAGAGCCGATGTTAAGCGTTGCTTCTCAAGAAGATGAGGAATTATTAGAGACTCGAGCACAAGAAACCTCTCGGCCGAAGGGAAAACCAAGCTTAAGAGTTATTAAGTAACTCATTTTCACACATTAAGCAGTCATGATCGAAAAAGCAGCGATATTCGCTGCTTTTTTTCTAAAAAAAACAAAGGATAACCGAGGTTATTCGCTGTATTGAAATGCCTTAATCACCTGTTTTACGCCTGATATGTTTCGGGCAATATCACTGGCTAGATTAGCCTGTTCTGCCGAGACATAGCCAAGTAAAAATACTTCTCTATTTTCTGTGATTACTTTGATTTTGATTGTGTTCAGTTCAGAATTGGCCAACAGCGCTGATTTTACTTTAGTCGTAATCCAACTGTCGTTACTGATTTCGCCAATTGATAAAGGCGCTTTTATTCTGACTTGATTATGAATGGTTTTGACCCCTTTTGTCTCACGTGCTTTATTTTCAAACTCATTGAGTAATCCGGAGTTTTCAGCTTGTCCCATCAACACGACAATCCCTTGATAAGAACTGGCCGTAATGCGAGTTTTTCCGTTAAAGGGGGCTTTATTGGCGATACCTGCTACTTCAAATTCGATGTTATTATCATTCCAAATTTCTTGAGTGGTTCGAGGGTCTGTTACTAGGCTCGCTGTTGTTGCCGCGCCAGCAAGGATAACTCCTGCACAACCTGATACAGCAAAGCTCAACAGTAGAATGAGTGAAAGTTTTAATCTATTCATTGTCTATTCTTCATGAGAAGGGAAAAGGACTTGATCAATCAAGTCACATAAGCAGTGTAGGGTGACCATATGAACTTCATGGATTCGAGCCGTCCGCTGCGAGGGGATGCGGATCTCCACATCATTTTCACCTAGAAGACCAGCCATTTCTCCACCGTCTTTGCCTGTGAGAGCGATAATCGTCATATCGCGAGTCACAGCCGCTTCCATCGCTTTAATGATGTTTTTGCTGTTACCACTGGTTGAAATAGCCAACAAAACATCACCAGGTTGACCAAATGCACGTACCTGTTTAGAGAATATTTCTTGGTAGTGATAGTCGTTAGCAACTGCGGTTAACGTGGTATTGTCTGCGGTTAATGCAATGGCGGGTAAACTCGGACGTTCAGTTTCAAAACGGTTCAGTAAGCAAGAAGAAAAAAGCTGGGCATTGGCCGAAGAGCCACCATTACCGCAACAGAGAATTTTATGACCGTTAAGTAGCGTTGCCACCATGGCTTGTGCAGCATGCGTGATCGCATGGGGTAGTGCTTCAGCAGCCGCAATTTGAATTTGGATGCTTTCGGTAAAACTGTCTTTAATGCTGTCGAGCATCGTTTATCCTTGAGTTATTGCGTTTTTAATCCACTCAATGTGGTGCACATCTTGGTGGATGGCGATCACATCGAAACGAAAATCGGTGTCATAGGGCGATAGGCCATGTTTCAGTAGCCATAAATTCGCGGTTTTCATCAACTTTGCCATTTTTGCGGTAGTAACCATTTCTGCGGCATGCCCATGACATTGGTTTTTTCTGTATTTAACCTCTACGAACACTAAGGTGTTTTTATCTCGCATAATGAGGTCGATTTCACCGACTTTGGTATTGAAGTTTTGTTCAATAAAAGCCAAACCACAACCTAATAAATAGTGTTTGGCTGCGGTTTCATACTGTTGACCAACTGCGCGGCGACTAAAGAGCGCCATGCACCGCCCAACTGATCTCTCTCTGTACCACGCATTGCTCATCAATACTTAATGTGCCTGTTTTGCCATCGATACTATACCCCTCGACGACCTTCATTTGTGGCAACTCAATCATTAACTGATAAGCATCCATACCTAATGCTTGTAAGCGTCGCTCGCTATTGGAGTTCTTTGGCCACAATTGGTTCATTTCATTATCCAGCATTGAATTGGGATGAATGAGTAATGGAATATCGCTATAAGTTACACCAGAGAGGTCTTCATACTGTGTGTTACCACTGTTACTACGAGAGTTTGAGAACAGTTTAGGTGGCTTAGTGTCAGGGTTAATTGCGACCTCGATAAAGGGTTTAATTAAAGTCAATTCTGCGCTGTTAGCCACGATATAAACCGAATCGATATCACGACGACTGCGGGGCAGGCTTTGCAAATCAATACCCATCAACGCATCCATTTGCGCGATATTTTGTTGGCTATCTTGTAGACCAAATACTGAGTTAATGTTGCGTTGCAATTGACGCTTATCACCAAATAGGTTCACCGATACTTTATTCTTGCTGTATTTTTGCCATTCTGCGTTAAACGCTTCTACTACACGCTGGCCGTAATTACCTTGAGGAGCGAGTATTAAAGGGTATTGATAGCCTTGGCTAAACAGATACTTAGCGGCTTGTTCAACCTCTTGCTCTGGCGAAAGTGCAAGATAGCAAGTGTTAGGATGATCTTCAATTTTGTCTGGAATATTCAACGCCAGCGTAGGGATAGAAGCTAAGCGTGCTTGTTGAAGCTTATGTAGATTCTCGATGTTCTCTTTGATGAGTGGCCCAACAATGAAATCAATGTTTTTTTCAATCAATTGCTTGTCTATGAGCGCGGCGTCTTCGGCATTGGTATCAATCACAGTCAAGGTAGCATTGAGGTCACGGTTACGGTCATTCATCATCGCCATGATAAAGCCATCACGGATCAGTTGAGCTTGCGTGGCAAACTTTCCGGAAAGAGGAAGTAACAACGCGGTGTTAGTGGGTTTGATGATTTCCAGCGCTAAAATATCTTGTATCGCTTTAGGCGTATAACGAGCCGCTGGGTGATTGCTGTTTTCCGCAAGCCATTTTTCGAGCGTATTCTTCAGCTGCGGAATATTGCTATTGAGCGTTTTCATATATACAGCCAGTTGTAGCCAGCCATCGAGCACGTTTTCGTTAGGCTCTGGATTTAATTGGGTAATTTCACGTTCGCTATAGTGATTGAAATTGAGCCAAATTTGATCGGCAATCGCTTCTTGCTCGGCATCATCAACGTAAGTGCTTAATGCAATAAGCTCCCTACTTGAATCAAAAGGGCGGCTGAGCGCGGTAAAAATATCGGCGCGCATTTGATGGTATTGAGCCCATGTTTCAGGGCTTAGCTTCCACCAAGCCTGAAAATTAAGCTGAGAGAGCGCTTGTGAAAACTGTTCCGCATTACTCAACAACTGCGCCTTAGCCATTTGCCATTCAGCTTGTTGCGCTTCAGAGAGCGACTGTTTGGCTAAGCGCATAATCAACAGTTGCGCTTGTTCGCTGTTGTTTTCGTTAATGGCGGCTTTAAGAGCCATGATCAACCAATCATTTTGCAGTGAACCTTGGCTACTATCTGCTTGCA
The DNA here is from genome assembly GCF_002241085.1 of Vibrio sp. V03_P4A6T147. NCBI lineage: Bacteria > Pseudomonadati > Pseudomonadota > Gammaproteobacteria > Vibrionales > Vibrionaceae > Vibrio > Vibrio sp. V03_P4A6T147. Next base: position 19,071 of record NZ_NDIO01000178.1, on the reverse strand, counting down.
TCAAGTAAGTTTGCGCTGACTTGGTGGGATCTTGCGTAATATCGACTGAGGTGGACGTCGACGGTGAAGACGAACACGCCGCCAAAGCCATTGCTAATGCAACGGGCGTGAATAAGCGTGGTACACTGAGTCTCGGATGGTTCTTCATAGCCATGAGTTCTTTCGTTATTCCGTGTAAAATTGTCTCTATATTAATCGTTGAAGTGATGGTAAACAAATGACAGATAGCAAAACCTTGCCAGCAGAGATCCCAACTCTCTACATTGTTCCTACGCCAATTGGCAATTTGGGTGATATTACCCAGCGAGCCATTGAAGTACTCTCAAGTGTTGATGTTATCGCTGCGGAAGATACACGCCATACTGGCAGACTTCTCGCTCACTTCAATATCCAGACTAAAACCTTTGCCTTGCATGATCACAACGAACAGCAAAAAGCACAAGTGTTAGTCGATAAATTATTATCAGGGCAATCTATTGCGTTGGTTTCTGATGCAGGAACGCCACTGATCAGTGATCCAGGGTACCATCTTGTCAATCAATGTCGTCAAGCTGGTGTGAGAGTTGTGCCACTTCCGGGCGCCTGTGCTGTGATTACTGCGCTCAGTGCATCAGGCTTGCCTTCTGATCGTTTCAGTTTTGAAGGTTTTTTGCCGCCGAAAAGCAAAGGGCGTAAAGATAAATTCCTAGAGATCGCTAAGGCTGAACGCACCTGTATTTTTTATGAGTCACCACACCGAATTAGCGAATCACTGCAAGATATGTTAGCTATCTTAGGGCCAGATCGTAACGTGGTGCTAGCCCGCGAGCTCACCAAAACCTTCGAGACGATTCAAGGTTTGCCGTTAGGCGAACTGATTAATTGGATTAATGAAGATGAGAACCGCAAGCGTGGTGAAATGGTGTTACTGATCCATGGTTACAGAGAAAGCGTGGACGATAGCTTGCCGGACGAAGCATTGCGCAGTTTAGCGATTTTGACAAAAGAGCTGCCTCTGAAAAAAGCGGCCGCATTGGCGGCTGAAATTTATAACCTTAAGAAAAATGCCCTTTATAAGTGGGGGCTTGAAAACCTATCTGCTTAATTAGCCAGCGGCATCTTGATGTTTTAAATCGATGGATAATTAAACGCTTAAGCGTGAATTAAACACAGAAGTTGTTTGAGCCTAGACAGTACCTATCTTTCTCTATACAATCCGCCCTCGGAGTTGACTGGGTAGTCGCTGCTTCATTGATGTCCTTTAGCCTTGTGCTGGGGAGACTGATGGAGGGGAGGAAAGTCCGGGCTCCATAGAGCAGGGTGCCAGGTAACGCCTGGGGGGCGAAAGCCTACGACAAGTGCAGCAGAGAGAAGACCGCCGATGGCCCAATTTCTTCGGAATGGGCACAGGTAAGGGTGAAAGGGTGCGGTAAGAGCGCACCGTGCGTCTGGCAACAGTTCGTAGCAAGGTAAACTCCACCCGGAGCAAGACCAAATAGGCTTCCACATTGCGTTGCTCGCGTAAGGAAGCGGGTAGGTTGCTTGAGCCAGTGAGTGATTGCTGGCCTAGACGAATGGCTACTGCCGCGCAAGCGGAACAGAACCCGGCTTATACGTCAACTCCACCTATTGCAGACCCATCATAACTCTTGCGGTTATGATGGGTTTTTTGCTTTTTATTGACGAAAATTATTTCGTAAGCACTAAACTTAGCGCAATATCACGTGATGCCAACGTCAAGTGGTAGCGATGCGGCGTTAAATCAGTAAACTGAATACTTGCGCCGTAGCCGATTGCTATATTTCAGCTTTAGCCCGATGAGAAAACGATGACTGAACCTTTTCAACACATTTCTGTACTACTGAATGAATCCATTGATGGCCTTGCTATCAAACCAGACGGTATTTATATCGACGGCACGTTTGGCCGTGGTGGTCATAGTCGTACAATTCTCTCTAAGTTGGGTGACAATGGTCGGCTTTACAGCATAGATCGCGATCCACAAGCGATTGCTGAAGCTGGAAAAATTAACGACCCGCGTTTTACTATCATTCATGGCCCATTCTCTGGCATGGCACAATACGCTGAGCGCTACGATCTGGTAGGGAAAGTAGATGGAGTACTACTTGATTTAGGCGTTTCCTCGCCGCAGTTGGACGATGCTGAGCGCGGTTTTAGTTTCATGAAAGATGGCCCACTTGATATGCGTATGGACCCGACGTCAGGGATCCCTGTCTCGCAGTGGCTTGCGCAAGCCGATCTAGATGATATTACTTGGGTGATTCGTGAATTTGGTGAAGACAAGCACGCGCGCCGTATTGCCAAAGCGATTGTCGCTTACCGTGAAGACGATGAAAAAGAGCCTCTGACGCGTACCAGCCAATTGGCCAAACTGATTTCAGAAGCTGCGCCGAAAAGCTTTAAAGAGAAAAAACACCCGGCTACGCGCTCATTTCAAGCATTTCGTATCTATATCAATAGTGAATTAGAAGAGATAGACACTGCATTAAAAGGCGCAGCTAAGATCTTAGCCCCACAAGGGCGCTTATCGGTGATCAGTTTCCATTCGCTTGAAGATCGCATGGTCAAACGCTTTATTCGTAAAGAGAGTAAAGGCCCAGAGGTTCCACATGGTTTGCCGTTAACAGAAATACAAATTCAGGCATTGGGCTCAGCCAACTTAAAACCAGTTGGGAAAGCGATTATGCCAACTAAAGAAGAAGTGGAACTCAATCCCCGTTCACGCAGCTCAGTATTACGAGTTGCTGAAAAACTGTAGTCCATGTCTAAGTCGCCGCCTAACTTAACCAAACTGATTGCACTTGACCTGTTTACGGTGGGTCGAGTGCCGCTTATTTTGTTAATGTTAATTTTTGCCAGTGCGATGGGAGTGGTGTTTATTACCCACCATTCTAGGCAGGCGATTTCAGAAAAAGATCAAACTTTAGTTGAGCGCGAGCGGCTCGATAATGAATGGCGTAACCTCATTCTTGAGGAAACGGCCCTCGCAGAACATAGCCGCGTGCAGAATCTTGCCAAACAAGAGCTGGAAATGAAGCGACCTGATTCTGATAAAGAAGTGGTGATTACGCTCAAATGAAAAAAAACAAAGATAAAGCCCAAGCGGCACCTCGTCAAGAAAAAGCGACATCTCCTATTTTGATCCGTTGGCGATTCTATCTCATCCTCTTTTTTGTATTCGTTGCTTTCGCTTTATTGGTTGGGCGCGTTGCCTTCATCCAAATTATCGAACCGGATAATTTGATCCGCGAAGGGGATATGCGCTCTGTCCGAGCCAAAACCTTGCCATCGGCACGCGGAATCATTTCAGATCGTAATGGTGAACCTCTCGCAGTCAGTGTTCCTGTCGATGCAGTATGGGCTGATCCTGTGGCTATTTTTAAAGCCGGCGGTTTAGTTGAACGTGAACGTTGGTACGCACTGGCTGATGTGTTAGGCATTAAGCGCAGTGAGCTGCTGAAAAAAATTGAAGAGAACCAAACCCGCCGTTTTATCTATTTGCAGCGTCAAGTGAGCCCTGCAATGGCCAATTATATTCGCGAACTTAAATTAGCGGGTGTGGGGCTCAAGGCCGAATCTCGCCGTTACTATCCAGCCGGTGAGGCGAGTGCGCACTTAATTGGTGTGACGGGCATCGATGGCCACGGTTTAGAAGGGGTTGAGCGCAGCTATGATAAATGGCTGACGGGGGAAGCTGGCAAACAGGTGATCCGCAAAGATCGGTATGGCCGAGTGGTGGAAAATATCTCGCTTGAAGAGCGTGAAGAGGGCAAGCCGCTGGCGTTGACCATTGACCAACGTTTGCAAGCGATCGCCTTTCGTGCGGTCAAGCAAGCTGTAGCGGACTATCGTGCCACTTCGGCATCGGCCATTTTGCTCGACGTGAAAACGGGTGCAGTATTAGCGATGGTTAACGCCCCTTCATACAACCCCAATAACCGTTCCGATTGGCAAAGTTTTAAAATGCGTAACCGCGTGATCACGGACGCCTTTGAACCGGGCTCAACTGTTAAACCTTTTGTAGTATTGGCCGCGCTTGAAAATGGCGTTGCAAATGACAAAACGGTGATAGATACAGGGAATGGCATCATGCAAATCGGCGGCAGTCGAGTGCGTGATACCTCAAAAGTCGGCAAAGCCGATTTAACCTTAATTCTGAAAAAATCGAGTAACATCGGAGTGGCTAAGCTGGCGCTTGAAATGCCTCTCGAAGCCCTATTAGGTATGTATACCTCTGTAGGGCTTGGTGAAATGTCCGGTTTAAACCTCGTCGGTGAGACCTTGGGTATTTTCCCGAATCGCCGCCGTTGGTCACCGTTTGAAATTGCCACCTTGGCATTTGGCTATGGTTTGTCAATTACCCCCATTCAGTTGGCTCATGCTTATGCCACTTTAGGTAATTTAGGTCAGTACCAACCAATCCATATTATTGACAGCAACCAGCAAGATTTATCACGCCAAGTGGTTGATAAAACTAATGCTAAGAAAGTGTTGGAAATGTTAGAAACCGTTACCCAACCCGGTGGCACAGCAACTCAAGCCGCGGTTCCGGGCTATCGTATTGCGGCCAAGTCAGGAACTTCGCGCAAAGCGATTGCCGGCGGTTATGGTGATGAATATTTTGCTTACACGGCAGGAGTGGCTCCAGTGAGCGACCCTCGAGTCTCGTTAGTGGTGATGGTGAATGAACCTCAAGGTGACTTATATTATGGCGGCTCCGTTGCCGGCCCTGTCTTTGCCGAAATAATGAAAGGAGCGTTGCAGATCCTCAATGTCGCTCCTGATGAAAATCGATTCCAAAAATAATTAAGAGAGAAGCACAATGACGCCGAGTATGTGTTTACAAGATCTCATCGCCCCTTGGCTTGACCTCGATGGCCATTCTATTTCAACGTTGTCGGTGACTCGTTTAGTGCTCGATAGCCGTAAAATATCACCCAATGATACCTTTATTGCAGTGGTCGGCCATACCATCGACGGAAGGCAGTTTATTGATAGCGCCACTCAAGCTGGGGCGAATCTGGTATTGGCTCAAGCGTGTGAGCAGTATCTGCATGGTAGTATGGCTACCGTCAATGGCGTGTTAGTGATTTACCTTGCTGATCTAAACCAACATCTATCTCAACTGGCATCGCGGCTTTACCGCTCGAAGACCAGTACGTTGATTGGGGTTACGGGAACCAACGGTAAAACCACCATTACTCAATTAATCGCGCAGTGGATTGACTTGTTAGGCGAGAAAGCGGCGGTGCTGGGTACTACGGGGAATGGTTTTCTCAACCATTTACAGCCTGCCGCCAATACCACAGGTAATGCCATTGAGGTCCAAGAAACACTCTATCAATTAGCGCAGCAGGGCGCTCGCTATACTGCGCTGGAAGTCTCTTCGCACGGATTAGTTCAAGGGCGAGTTCAAGCACTGAAGTTCGCTGTGGGCGTGTTTTCTAACTTAAGCCGCGATCATCTCGATTATCATGGCACCATGGAAGAGTACGCCAAAGCAAAGCTCTCCTTATTTACCGCTCATCACTGCCAACACGCTGTCATTAATGCCGACGATGCGGTGGGTGCGAGTTGGTTAGCACAGCTGAAAGCACCGATTGCCGTCTCTTTAAAGCAGCAACCGCAATGCGCTAAAGCGCTGTGGGCGAGTTCGGTCTCTTACAGTGATAATGGTATTTCATTAACCTTCGACGGCTACTATGGTCAAGGTGAATTGAGCGTGCCGTTGATTGGCGAATTTAACGCCAGCAATCTTCTACTCGCTTTTGCCTCTATGCTGACTTTAGGTTTTGATAAACAAGCCTTGATGACAACGGCTTCTCAACTGCAGCCGGTCTTAGGGCGAATGGAGCTCTTTCAAGCGCCAAATCGTGCGAAGATCGTCGTCGATTATGCACACACGCCTGATGCTTTGGAAAAAGCACTACTAGCACTTCGCGTTCATTGCCAAGGTCAGCTATGGGCGATTTTTGGTTGTGGTGGCGACCGTGATAAAGGCAAACGCCCGATGATGGCCGAAATTGCAGAGCGCTGCGCCGATAAGGTCATTTTGACCGACGATAACCCTCGTAGCGAAAAACCGGCAGACATTGTGCAAGATATGGTGGCAGGGCTTGAGTTTGCAAGTCGCGCACACGTTGAACACAATCGTTACGCTGCCGTGCAATACGCCCTGCAACATGCTGAACAGCAAGACATCATTTTATTGGCAGGCAAAGGGCATGAAGATTATCAAGTGATGGCCCATCAAACTATTCACTATTCGGATCGCGAAACGGCGCAAACTTTACTGGAGATAAGTGCATGATAGAAGTCTCTTTACAGCAATTGACGCACGTTTTGCAGGCACAATTGGTTGGTTGTGATGTCACCGTGTCTGAGGTCTCGACCGACACACGTCAAATCAAACCCGGTGCGCTCTTTGTTGCCTTGGTCGGTGATAAATTTGATGCTCATGAGTTTGCTGCACAAGCGGTTGCGTCTGGTGCAAAGGCGTTATTGGTTCAGCGCCCCTTGGCAGTTTCGGTTCCTCAACTGGTGGTCACCGACACCAAACAGGCGTTAGGCCAGCTTGGCGCTTGGGTTCACCAACAGTGTCAAACACCGACCGCTGCGATTACAGGCAGTTGTGGTAAAACCACAGTCAAAGAAATGGTGGCAAATATTTTATCAGCCAAAGGGCGCGTGCTCTTTACTGCTGGCAATTTTAATAATGATATCGGCGTGCCGCTCACTCTGCTTCGCTCTGATCTTAATGATGCGTATGCGGTGATTGAGTTAGGGGCGAACCATATTGGTGAAATTGCTTATACCACCTCTTTAGTGAAGCCGGATGTCGCATTAGTGAACAATGTTGCCGCGGCGCATCTGGAAGGTTTTGGCTCAATTGAGGGCGTAAAACAGGCGAAAGGTGAAATTTATCAAGGCCTTGCTTCAGGTTCGACAGCCATTATTAATTTAGAAAGCCACGGTGGTGAGCGGTGGAGCGCTATTTTAGTGGACAAAACCGTTAAAACCTTTTCTAGCCGTCAAATGGCAGATTTTTACGCCCGTGGTATTAGGCTTAATGAACAAGGTGAAGCCCAGTTTGAAATGATCACACCCGTCGGTCATATTGATATTGGGCTCAATATTGTGGGTGAACATAACGTTTCCAATGCGTTGGCGGCGGCGGCATTAGCCATTGAGTTGGGGGCGAATCTTGAAGAGGTGCAGTACGGACTTGCGCATCTAGCTCAGGTGAAAGGGCGTGTTGATGTCACCCAATTGAGCTCGACTGTGAAACTGATTGATGACAGTTACAATGCCAGTGTTCCAGCGATGAAAGCGGCGGTTGATCTACTTAACACTTTCTCTGCAAGGCGTTGGTTAATTTTAGGTAATATGGCTGAGTTGGGCGATGAAAGCCTTGCACTTCATCGTCAAGTCGGTGAACATGCTGCACCATTCCAGTTTGACTATGTCCTTACTTACGGTCGCGATGCAAAAGTGATCAGTGACCTATGCCATGGCCTCCATTTTGAAAGCCATGCGGACATGATTGCTTATATCGAGCAGCAATTATCACAATTCGATCAAGAGTCTCATACCTTACTTGTCAAAGGTGCAAACAGTGCGGGTATGAGTAAAATTGTGGCTGCTCTTAAGGAGAAATACTCATGATTATTTGGCTCGCGGATCTACTCCAGCCATACTTCTCTTTTTTTCGTCTGTTCGAATATCTCTCATTTCGGGCCATCGTCAGTATTTTAACCGCACTTGCTCTGTCGTTATGGATGGGGCCGCGCTTGATTAAACGTTTGCAACTACTGCAAATTGGTCAAGTAGTGCGTAACGACGGTCCAGAATCACATTTTAGTAAGCGCGGTACGCCAACCATGGGCGGAGTGATGATCCTCGCCTCTATCATTATTACCGTACTGCTGTGGACTGATCTCTCAAACCCTTACGTGTGGGCTGTACTCGCGGTGCTGCTTGGTTATGGCGTCGTCGGTTTTGTGGATGATTATCGCAAAGTGGTGCGTAAAAACAGTGATGGATTGATCGCACGCTGGAAATACTTTTGGCAGTCGGCCATTGCGTTGATAGTGGCGTTTGCTCTCTATGCACATGGCAACGATACAGCAGCTACTCAGCTTGTAGTGCCTTTCTTTAAAGATGTGATGCCGCAACTAGGCTTACTCTACATTGTGCTGACCTACTTTGTCATCGTCGGTACCAGTAACGCGGTGAATTTAACCGATGGTCTAGATGGTTTAGCCATTATGCCGACCGTTTTGGTTGCTGCCGGTTTTGCTGTGATTGCATGGGCAACTGGGAACGTCAATTTCGCCAGTTATCTGCATATTCCTTATGTTCCTTATGCCTCAGAGTTGGTGGTGGTGTGTACTGCAATTGTGGGGGCCGGTTTAGGTTTTCTGTGGTTCAACACTTATCCTGCGCAAGTCTTTATGGGCGATGTGGGTTCACTCGCTCTAGGTGGTGCACTCGGTACAATTGCGGTGTTGGTTCGTCAAGAGTTTGTGTTAGTGATCATGGGCGGCGTTTTTGTGATGGAAACCTTGTCGGTGATTTTACAAGTCGGTTCCTACAAATTGCGTGGTCAACGCATTTTCCGGATGGCCCCTATCCATCACCACTATGAATTGAAAGGTTGGCCAGAACCACGCGTGATCGTCCGTTTTTGGATTATCTCAATTGTGTTGGTGTTAGTGGGTTTGGCTACACTAAAAGTGCGCTAGTGATAGAGCAAAACGGTGTTGAATGGAATGAAGATGGATCGTTGGCAAACTGTTAATAATGTGGTGGTCGTGGGGCTGGGTATGACGGGCCTCTCGGTGGTTAACTACCTTTTGAGCCTAGATCGCTCGCTCACGATTAAGGTGATCGACACACGTGAAAACCCGCCAGGTCGAGAGCATTTAAGCTCGCAAGTTGAGCTACATTGTGGCGGCTGGAACAAAGCTTGGTTATTTGACGCTGACCTGATTGTTACTAATCCGGGCATTGCTTTAGCTACGCCAGAGATTCAACAGGCGTTAGCACAACATATTCCCGTGGTGGGCGATATTGAGCTCTTTGCTTGGCAGGTGGATAAGCCTGTTATCGCTATCACAGGAGCCAACGGCAAGAGCACAGTGACGGATTTAACCGGAGTGCTTGCTAAAGCTGCTGGGGTTAAGGTTGCCGTTGGCGGCAATATTGGTGTGCCTGCTTTAGATCTACTTCAGCAAGAGGCCGATCTTTATGTGCTGGAGCTCTCAAGCTTCCAGCTAGAAACGACCTCAAGTTTAAAACTCGTCTCTGCTGCCTTTCTCAATCTGACAGAAGATCATATGGATCGCTACGATGGTATGGAATCGTATCGCCAAGCTAAATTGCGCATTTTTAAGTATGCGCAAGCGGCGGTCGTGAACGCCGATGATAGCCAGACGGAACCTCCCTCATTTTCAGGTCACATCGCACGTTTTTCCGTTGAACATGACGCGGACTATTGCACGCAAATGATTGATGGCAAATCGTTCTTAGTGGCGAAAGGCACGCCATTGTTAGCAAGCGAAGAACTCAGCTTAGTGGGACGACACAATAGTGCTAACGTGCTCACTGTGCTCGCACTGCTCGATTTGGCGGGTGTTGATTACTCATCTGCGCTTGATGCATTGAAATCTTACCGCGGGCTGACACATCGTTGTCAGGTTGTTGCTGATAATCACGGCGTAAAATGGGTCAATGACTCGAAAGCGACCAATGTCGCAAGCACTCAAGCGGCGTTGTCGGGGTTAAATTGCCAAGGGACTTTGTATCTGCTTGTGGGGGGCGTTGGCAAGGGCGCTGATTTCTCGCCATTAGCACCGATACTAAAAACATTGAACGTAAAACTGTGCTGTTTTGGCGTTGACGGTGGGCAATTCATGCCACTGCATCCATCGGCTCAGTTTTATTCATCGATGGAAGAGATTATCGTATCGATCAAACCGCAGCTGCGTCGTGGTGATATGGTGATGCTTTCGCCTGCTTGTGCCAGTTTTGATCAGTTTAAAAACTTTATGGCCAGAGGTGACGCCTTTGCCGAGCTTGCGCAGCGTTACGCTTAATCAACAGGAAATTGCATTTTGTCCTTTTCAAGCCTCATCAAAATGACTCGTCAATGGTTTCAGAGCCAAGCGCCTGAAGCCTTGTTTGATCGTCAATTGGTATGGATTGCTTTAGGTTTGATGCTGACTGGGCTTGTGATGGTGACATCGGCTTCGTTTCCTATCAGTTCGCGTTTAACGGATCAACCGTTTCACTTTATGTTTCGTCACGCCATTTTCTTGATGCTGGCTATCGTGACATCGAGTGTGGTGTTGCAAGTGCCAATGAAACGTTGGATGCAATACAGCTCGGTGCTACTTGGCGTCTCTTTTATGCTGCTGATTGTGGTTTTGCTCGCGGGCAAATCGGTCAATGGTGCCTCGCGTTGGATCCCTTTGGGGTTATTTAACCTGCAACCAGCAGAGGTCGCGAAACTGTCACTGTTTATTTTCATGGCTGGTTACTTAGTTCGTAAACAAGATGAAGTGAGGCAAACCTTTTTTGGTGGTTTCATGAAACCGATTATGGTGTTTGGAACCTTGGCTATCTTGCTACTTGGTCAGCCAGATTTGGGAACCGTGGTTGTGATGCTGGTGACTCTGTTTGGTATGCTGTTTATTGCTGGGGCCAAACTGTCACAATTTATTGCGCTCATGGTGGCTGGAATTGTTGCGGTAATCGCACTGATTGCGGCAGAGCCTTACCGTATTCGCCGTGTGACTTCATTTCTTGACCCGTGGGAAGACCCGTTTGGCAGCGGTTATCAATTGACTCAATCTTTGATGGCCTTTGGTCGTGGAGAGTGGTTTGGTCAAGGGCTTGGTAACTCGATTCAAAAGCTAGAGTACTTACCTGAAGCGCACACTGATTTCGTATTTGCAGTGCTGGCTGAAGAGCTCGGTTTTGTTGGCGTTGTACTGGTTCTACTGCTGATTTTTAGTCTGGTGCTTAAAGCGGTGTTTATCGGTAAAAAAGCCTTTGAGCATGATCAGCAATTTGGTGGCTATTTGGCCTTTGGTATTGGAATTTGGTTTGCATTCCAAACACTCGTCAATGTGGGTGCTGCTGCGGGTATGGTGCCGACTAAGGGCCTAACGCTGCCCTTGATCAGTTACGGCGGTTCAAGCTTAATTATTTATGTCGGTTGCGGTGTCGATCTTATTGAGAATTGATCATGAATGTCGACTCAAAGATCGCAATCGAGTGTCTATAGAAAAAGAATCCAATGATAAACAATAAACGTTTAATGGTTATGGCTGGTGGCACGGGGGGACATGTTTTTCCCGGTCTCGCTGTGGCTAAACAGCTCCAACAACAAGGTTGGCAGATCCGCTGGCTAGGGACTGCGGATCGGATGGAAGCAGAATTAGTGCCTAAACATGGTATTGAGATCGACTTTATTCAGGTCAAAGGTTTACGTGGCCAAGGCATAGGGCGTTTGCTGAAAGCGCCTTTTCAAATTGTGAACGCGATTTTTCAAGCGCGTCGTTATTTGAAGCAGTGGCAACCTGATGCGGTGCTCGGCATGGGCGGATACGTCAGTGGCCCCGGTGGCGTGGCAGCGTGGTCTATGGGAATTCCCGTTGTGCTTCACGAGCAAAATGCCGTAGCAGGGTTAACCAACCGTTGGCTTTCGAAAATTGCCAAACGCGTATTTCAAGCCTTCCCTGGAGCCTTTACTGAGGCGCAAGTCGTAGGTAACCCTGTACGTCAAGATGTCGCTACATTACCCGAGCCGCAAGTACGCTTTGCTGAGCGAAATGAACCGATCCGCATTCTCGTGATGGGCGGCAGCCAAGGTGCGCAGATTCTCAACCGAACTTTGCCTGACGTACTAGCTGTGCTTGGCGATAATTACCAAGTTTGCCATCAAGCAGGCAAGAATAATCAACAGTCGGTTGAGCAAGCTTATCGCGCGCTTCAGATCAAAAATGCACACGTTACTGAGTTCATTGAGGATGTGGCTGGCGCTTATGCGTGGGCTGATTTACTGGTGTGCCGCTCGGGAGCATTAACGGTTTCTGAAGTGGCAGCGGCCGGTGTTGGCGCTATATTTATCCCTTTTATGCATAAAGACCGACAGCAAGCGCTTAACGCGGATCACTTAGTCGCTTGTGGTGCGGCCAAAATGATTGAACAGCCGCAGCTCACAGTAGAAAAACTAGCGCAAGAGATTGCTTCTCTTGAGCGTCATGATCTGCTGTTGATGGCGCAACAAGCGCGTGCAGCCGCACAACTGGATGCTGATAAAGTCGTTGCCGACGCTATCATCGCACTTACCCAATAACGAGAAATTTTTCATGACCATTAAACATACTCAAGATTTAGCTCAAATCCGTGCCATGGTGCCAGAGATGCGCCGCGTCAAGTGTATTCACTTTGTCGGTATTGGTGGGGCGGGAATGAGCGGAATTGCAGAAGTATTGCTCAATGAAGGCTACCAAATTACCGGCTCTGATCTCGCTTCCAACCCTGTGACTGAAAGATTGGCAAGTAAAGGGGCTATCATTTATATCGGTCATCAAGCCACTAATATTGAACTCGCCAGCGTGGTGGTAGTCTCTACTGCAATCGATGAGCTAAATCCTGAACTGAAAGCGGCGCGTGAGCGACGCATTCCTATTGTTCGTCGTGCAGAAATGTTGGCGGAATTAATGCGTTTTCGTCATGGCATTGCGGTGGCTGGTACGCATGGTAAAACAACGACTACGGCATTGGTTACGCAAATTTATTCTGAGGCTGGTTTAGATCCCACGTTTGTTAATGGCGGGTTAGTCAAAAGCGCTGGCACCAATGCGCGTTTGGGTTCAAGTCGGATTTTGATTGCTGAAGCTGACGAAAGTGATGCTTCATTCCTTCATCTTCAGCCTATGGTTAGTATCGTGACCAACATCGAAGCTGATCACATGGATACGTATGGCGGTGATTTTGAAACGCTCAAACAGACCTTCATCGATTTCTTACACAACCTGCCATTTTATGGTCAGGCGATATTATGTATTGATGATCCTGTTGTGCGTGAAATCATTCCACGTATTAGCCGTCAAGTGATCACCTACGGTTTTGCCGATGATGCAGATGTCAGGATTGAGAATTACCATCAGCAGGGGCAACAAGGCCAGTTTACGGTCGTCAGACAGGGACGAGCCAATCTGGATATCACGCTTAATATTCCAGGTCGTCATAATGCGCTTAATGCCTCCGCGGCTATTGCAGTGGCAACGGAAGACGACATCAGCGATGAAGCGATTTTAAAAGCGATGGCTAGCACCCAAGGTACGGGACGTCGTTTTGATCATCTGGGCGAGTTTGATACGGGCAATGGAGTTGCGATGCTCGTCGATGATTATGGTCATCATCCGACTGAGGTGGGCGTGACTATTAAGGCGGCGCGTAGTGGCTGGCAAGAAAAACGGCTAGTGATGATTTTCCAACCCCATCGCTACAGTCGAACTCGCGATCTGTATGATGATTTTGCCAATGTACTGGAGCAAGTCGATGTGCTGATCATGCTCGATGTCTATGCCGCAGGAGAAAAGCCGATTGCGGGAGCCGATGGTCGATCGTTGTGCCGAACGATACGCAGTCGCGGTAAAATCGATCCTATTTTTGTTCCCGACAGCACCATACTGCCTTCGATTCTGGCTAATGTATTACAAGATGGTGACCTCGTGCTGACGCAAGGTGCTGGGGATATCGGCAAGGTAGCGAAACATTTAGCGGGACTCGAACTGAATATCAGTAAAATGCAACAGGTTTAATTTAAATGGCTTATTTGTGTATCAATATTGAATAACATGGTATCCAGTCCAGATTTATTACTTTCAATGTTTGATACTTTCAGCGACCTCAGTATAATCCGGAGGTTAAAGTCAGTGCTTTTACCTCTATTGTGAACCAAATAGGGCATGCGATTGCGATTTAGAAACAGGAACATCAGGCTTTGTTAATGAATGTGTTCGATGAAAGCCGAGCTGTGTCCCGTTCGCCACTCATAAAAGATCACGCCGCTGGCGCTATTTTTTTATTTGTGGTGTTGTTGCTGATAAGTTCACTCATTTATTCAACACTTAGTTGGATGTGGGACGAACAGAGGCTACCGCTTTCAAAAATTGTTCTACAAGGTGACTTGCAATACGTATCTTCGCTAGATGTGCAGCGCGCTTTTGCTCAGTTGGATCATATCGGTACTTTCATGTCGCAAGATATTAACGTACTTCAATCGAGTGTACAGGTCATCCCGTGGGTGGCCCATGCATCGATTCGTAAACAATGGCCTGACACAATAAAAGTGTTTCTGACAGAGTATAGAGCGGTAGCGATTTGGAATGGCAACGCTTTGTTAGACGGATATGGCACGGTATTTAATGGTGATATTGGTCAATTGAACGGCGATAGAGTGAAACTTTATGGCCCGCAAGGGACCAGTCACGAAGTACTGGATGTTTGGAATAAAACGAACCCTAAGTTTCAATCATTAAACTTAAATATATCGTCACTGTTACTCAACGATCGTCGAGCGTGGCAAATAATTTTAGATAATGGCATCCGCTTAGAGTTAGGTAAAGAATCACTAGATGAGCGAGTTGCACGTTTTATTTCGCTGTATAAGAATTTAGGTAATAAAGCTGAACAAGTTAGCTATATCGATCTTAGATATGATACAGGAGCCGCAGTAGGTTGGTTCCCTGAACAAGAAGCACAAGAGAGTAAAAATGACTAAGACCGCTGATGACAACATTATTGTTGGTCTTGATATAGGCACAGCCACCGTGTCAGCTTTAGTCGGTGAAATACTGCCTGACGGTCAAATTAATATTATTGGCGCTGGTACGAGCCCATCCCGTGGGATGGATAAAGGGGGAGTTAACGATCTTGAATCGGTCGTTAAGTCTGTCCAAAGAGCGGTTGACCAAGCAGAATTAATGGCGGAATGCCAAATTAGTAATGTGTTTCTCTCTCTATCTGGGCGACATATTGCGAGCCGTATTGAAAAAGGCATGGGAACTATTTCGGATGAAGAAGTTTCTCAAGAAGATATGGATCGAGCGATTCATACCGCCAAATCAATAAAAATTGGGGAAGAGCAAAGAATATTGCACGTCATTCCTCAAGAATTTACGATTGATTACCAAGAGGGAATTAAAAACCCGCTTGGTTTATCAGGTGTGCGCATGGAAGTGAGCGTGCATCTTATTTCTTGTCATAATGATATGGCGAGAAATATTATCAAAGCGGTAGAACGCTGTGGTTTAAAAGTTGAACAACTGGTTTACTCTGGTTTAGCGGCAAGTAATGCAGTTATTACGGAAGATGAGCGAGAGTTAGGTGTGTGCGTGATTGATATAGGCGCAGGCACTATGGATGTTGCTATCTGGACCGGTGGTGCGTTACGACATACTGAAGTGTTTTCTTATGCAGGAAACGCAGTAACCAGTGATATTGCTTTTGCATTTGGCACACCAGTCAGTGATGCTGAAGAGATTAAAGTAAAATATGGCTGTGCGCTGAGTGAATTGGTAAGCAAGGATGATACCGTTAACGTCCCAAGTGTAGGAGGAAGACCTTCGCGAAGTTTGCAAAGACAAACCTTGTCGGAAGTGATTGAACCTCGCTACACTGAATTAATGGGATTAGTTAACCAAACTATAGATACTGTCCAAGACAAATTGCGCAAAAATGGTATTAAACACCATTTAGCGGCTGGTGTTGTTTTAACTGGCGGCGCTGCGCAAATTGAAGGTTTGGTTGAGTGTGCGGAACGCGTTTTCCGCAATCAAGTTCGCGTAGGCAAGCCTTTAGAGGTGAGTGGCCTTACAGATTACGTAAAAGAGCCGTATCATTCTACGGCGGTTGGTTTACTTCATTATGCGAAAGAGAGCCAAATTAATGACGACACGGAATATAGCGAACCGAAACGCCAATCCATGTCGAGCTTAATTGGTCGTTTGCGTAACTGGATACAAAAAGAGTTTTAACCTGAGTTGCAGGGAAAACGGAGATAACACATGTTTGAACCGATGATGGAAATGTCTGACGATGCTGTAATTAAAGTCGTTGGAGTTGGTGGTGGTGGCGGTAACGCTGTTGAACACATGGTGCGTGAGTCCATCGAAGGCGTGGAATTCATCAGTGTCAATACCGATGCGCAAGCACTTCGTAAAACAAGCGTAAGTAGCGTCATTCAAATTGGTGGTGATATCACTAAAGGTTTGGGTGCTGGTGCAAACCCGCAAGTTGGACGTGATGCAGCTCTAGAAGACCGAGAAAGAATTAAAGAAGTTCTGATGGGTGCCGATATGGTATTTATCGCAGCTGGTATGGGCGGTGGTACAGGTACAGGTGCTGCTCCTGTTATTGCAGAAGTTGCCAAAGAACTGGGTATCTTAACCGTAGCGGTTGTCACTAAACCTTTCAGTTTTGAAGGAAAAAAGCGTTTGGCATTTGCTGAGCAAGGTATTGAAGAGTTGTCAAAACACGTTGACTCTTTGATTACCATTCCTAATGAAAAACTACTGAAAGTGTTAGGTCGTGGTATTACCTTACTTGAAGCATTTGCGAGTGCGAATGATGTACTTAAAAATGCAGTGCAAGGTATTGCAGAGTTAATTACACGCCCAGGCATGATTAACGTGGACTTTGCTGACGTACGTACTGTGATGTCAGAAATGGGCCACGCGATGATGGGTAGTGGAGTAGCTCGCGGCGAAGATCGTGCAGAAGAAGCGGCAGAGATGGCAATTTCTAGCCCTCTTTTGGAAGATATTGATCTTGCAGGCGCTCGTGGCGTGTTGGTCAATATTACTGCTGGTTTGGATATGCGACTAGACGAATTCGAAACCGTCGGTAATACTGTTAAGGCGTTTGCTTCTGACAATGCGACAGTTGTCATCGGTACTTCGTTAGATCCTGATATGGCAGACGAAATTCGCGTGACTGTCGTTGCAACGGGTATTGGCAATGAGAAAAAGCCAGACATTACTTTAGTTGCAGGCGGTAAAGCCAAAGTCGCACCAGCAGTTCAACCACAAATGGTTCAGCAAGCAGCGAAAATCGAAGAAAAAACGGCACAGCCTTTGCAAGAAAGAGCAGAAGTGAAACCGCAATCAGCATCGTCGTCAACTGTTTCATCTTCTTCCGGTGCAAGCCAAAATACGGCACCGAAAGCAGATAAGGAAAATGGATATCTTGATATCCCAGCATTTTTACGTCGTCAGGCTGATTAACAATTAGACATAATTTGACACTGTTCAAAATTATGGTAGCATTCGCGGTCGGTGCTTTACCGACCGTGTTTTGTCGCACTGACATAGAGGCAAGTAGATGATCAGACAACGAACTCTGAAAGAAATAGTGAAAACAACTGGGGTGGGCTTACACTCTGGTCGTAAAGTCACATTAACGCTTCGCCCTGCTGCTGCAAACACTGGGATCATTTACCGCCGTACTGATGTCAATCCTCCAGTAGACTTCCCTGCGGATCCTGAATCTGTTCGCGATACCATGCTATGTACTGCTTTGGTCAACGATGAAGGTATTCGTATCTCTACTGTTGAGCACTTAAATGCAGCATTAGCGGGCATGGGAATCGACAACGTTATCATCGAAGTTGACGCACCTGAAATTCCTATTATGGATGGTAGTGCTAGCCCATTTGTTTACTTGCTACAACAAGCGGGCATTCAAACGCTGAATACACCAAAACGTTTTATTCGAATTAAGAAACCAGTTCGATTTGAAGATGGTGATAAGTGGGCGGAACTTGTACCCCATAACGGTTTTCGTATGGATTTTGAGATTGACTTTCAACATCCTGCTATCGATTCTGATGAACAACGCATGGTGTTTGATTTTTCCTCGCAAGGTTTCGTCAAAGAAATTTCAAGAGCTCGTACTTTTGGTTTCATGCGTGACATTGAGTACCTACAATCGCAAAACCTCTGTTTAGGTGGTAGCTTTGATTGCGCCATCGTATTAGATGAATACCGTATTCTTAATGAAGAAGGTTTGCGTTTTGCCAATGAGTTTGTCACTCATAAAGTATTGGATGCCATTGGTGACTTGTACATGTGTGGTCATTCCATTGTGGGTGAGTTCCGTGCTTATAAATCAGGCCATGGTTTAAATAACCAGCTACTGCGTGCGGTCTTAGCCGACCAAGAGGCGTGGGAATGGGCTACTTTTGAAGAAGAAGTTGGCTCTCCAGTGGCGTTTGCTGAACCAAATATGGTTCTCGCTTAATCGCAATTTTTAAATAAAAAGGCCAGACAGTTGTCTGGCCTTTTTATTTGTACTAATTCATTGATGACGCTTATTTGGGCCTAGCCAATTTCGCCAAATTTTCCAAACGTTTTTTGACTTTAGGGGAAGCACTACTCGCCACCATCAATAATGCTTGCGCCGTATTTTCAGATAGTGGTGGGCGAGCGACCGTTTCTTTTTCTTCTTTCATACCACGATTACGATAGAGCGCTGGGTTTATCTTGAGCTCAATGCTGATCAATTTGGCAAATCCTTGGTTGCGTAACTGATTCAAAATGTGTAATCGGTCATAATCAAGCTTCATTTTTATTGATGCACTGGCCACTTCAACGATTAAGTGACCACCGCGCACATTAGCGGCTCGGACATGATCGGCCGTTCCTTTAGGAAGCAACTTATTGAGCACTTTATTTAAAGCGAGGATCTCGGTGGCATGTTGCTGTATTTTCTTCAGAGATGAATCGCTGATCAGCTCTTTCGTTAACGTGGGACGGTGATCGCGCATGGTGTCTCCCTCTTAAGTTGCCATTCAATTCTATTGTGGTGCCTATGATGCGTATAGTAATAAATCTATTTTATTGCTTAAACAGTGCTCAAAAAGCGTAAAAATATTAAGTGTGCTTCAAACAAATAGTTTTGCTATTGGTTGTTGCCGCAAAAATTCCTTACACTATGCGTTACATAATTATTTAATACCTTGAAAATAAACCTCACCGTCACAATATCTGTGAT
>NZ_NDIO01000192.1:0-9026 GCF_002241085.1 Vibrio sp. V03_P4A6T147 | reverse complement strand
AATCAAGGTTGCATAACTAATATGTACATATCAGTATGTACATAAAATAATTTTATAATGGTATTCATGGATAGATCTTAAGTTTAATTTCATTTTTGTTATTTATTAAGCGCTTAATTTGCTAGCTTAATCATGTTTTTTCGTGAGATATTGAAAGGGATAATAAATGCTCATTTATTTGATGAAATTTTTATTTCAGGGTTAAATGATGATTTCAACAATGCTGGTTATTTTTACTAATAGTATTAAGTAACTTATCAACATTTATTGTTGATTGTTTTAGTATAAGTAAAAATATATTTTTATTTTTACTTAACTTTTTAATAGGTAGGTAGTATGTCTGTGAGATAAATCAGGTCATCTACAATATTAATTATAGAAAATTTCATTTTTGGCATTAACACTATGTTTAATCTAGCTAATAATATTGATTAGATTATTAGCTAGAATGACTTAACGCTAAGCGATGAGATCGTTTTTCCAGCTTTGAGCGATGAAATCAATGAATTGGCGAACCAATGGGGTTTGATAGCTACGAGAAAGATACACAGCCCATAGTCCGCTGCTTGGGCTGTGAAACTCTGGCAAAACGCGTACTAGTGTTCCTGAGGCGATAAAGACATTTGCAAGATCGCATGGTAGCCGTACGATGCCTTTGTGATGTAGGGCAGCACGGCATAAAATTTCCATATCATTAGCGCGGATGTTGCCATTCACGGTGACAGAGAGCTGTTCATTGTCTTTAACCACATCCCACTTGTTATTACTCATGTGCACAAAGCAGTTGTGCTGGGTTAAGTCATTGGGTGTATTGATAGGAGGGTGTTGGTTGAGATAGCTAGGGGAAGCGCATATGACGGTGCCGACGCTCATTAAACGGCGAGCGATGAGCGTATCATCCGGCTGTTGGGTAAAACGCAGGGCAATATCCACGCGTTCATCGACCAGTTGTGAAAGGCGATCTGAAGCGACAATGTCAATTAACACATTGGGGTGTCGTTGCGTGAAGTCTTCAACAACGGCCAATAGCATGTTTTGAGCAAGGCCTATCGGCGCGGCAATGCGAATGGTACCGTTTAAGAGTTGTGACTGTTCCAACGCCCGTGTTTCAAGTTCGGCAGTTTGGTGCAAAATTTGTTCGCAACGGATTAAAGCCTCTTCACCGGCGGTGGTTAGGCTGACTTTGCGTGTCGTGCGGTGCAGTAACCTCTGCTTTAACCAATCCTCAACTTCTTGGACATGACGTGACACTTGTAATCGACTTAAGCTCAAGTTGTCTGCGGCTTTGGTAAAACTGGCAGTATTTGCCACTTCGATAAAACTGCGCATGGCGGTTAGTCTGTCCATGGTAGGCCTTTATTAGATACGAATATTGATACAATCTACATCATTTTTGAGTGTTTTTCCTCCTTCGTTTAACTACTAGACTACAATTGTTGTCGAGAAACAGAAACCGAATGAGGAAATAAATTATGAAAATTGCAGTATTAGGCGCATCAGGTTGGATTGGTAGTCACATTGTCAATGAAGCAAAAGCACGGGGCCACGAGGTGATCGCGTTAGTGCGTGATTCAAGTAAAGTCGATGCTGAAGGTGTTAGCGTTCAACTATTTGACTTACAACAGCCTTTATCAAAAATTAGCGCTGCGTTAGCTGGTGTTGATGTCGTGATCGCTTCTATCGGCGGACGTGCAGCTGGCAACCACGATATTGTTGCGGCTACAGCGCAAAAACTGCTGTCAGATCTACCGCAAGTGGGTGTGGATCGCCTACTGTGGGTTGGTGGTGCGGGTTCATTGGAAGTCGCTCCCGGTATCAAATTGGTGACCGTAGAAGGTTTCCCTGAAGAGTACAAAGGGGAAGCATTAGCGCAAGGCGAAGCGTTGGATCTCTTCCGTGCGAGCACAAGCAAGGTTAATTGGACATTTGTTAGCCCGGCGGCTGAAATTTTTCCGGGTGAGAAACAAGGTGCTTACCGTGTGGGCGGTGACGCTCTATTGTCTGATGCTGAAGGTAACAGCAAAATCTCAGTCAGTGACTATGCCCTCGCGATGATCGATGAGTTAGAAAGTGCCGCTCACCCTCGTCAACGTATTGGTGTTGCTTACTGATACCAGACCGATAGATCAATTTGGCTATTCTCATGATCGAAAATTGCTGATAACGTGAACGAAGTAATGCTCTCTATGGGCATTACTTTTCTTTGTTTCGCTTATAGGCATTTTAATGGAAATGTTCAGTAGTACGGCGCTTATCGCCATGTTTCTTATTTTCTTGGGTTCATTTGTGCAAACGGCGATTGGTTTTGGTTTAGCGATCGTCGCAGCGCCCTTGCTGTTCTTGATCTCCGCCGACTACGTTCCTGCCCCCATTTGTATCGTGGCGCTGTTTATTTCTATCTTGAACGCCTTAAAGCATCGCTCGAACATTGAGCTTGGCGGTTTAAAAATGGCGCTGATTGGTCGCGTTCCCGGTTCAATTGCGGGCGGTATCCTTCTGGTTTTAGTCTCGACGGATGTACTGGCGTTATGGCTTGGTTTATTGGTGTTATTTGCCGTGGCTGTTAGTTTATTGCCGTATCGCATCGAACCTACCCCGATAAAAATGGGTATTGCGGGTTTTTTCTCCGGCTTCTTTGGCACCAGTTCCGCGATTGGTGGGCCGCCGATCGCGTTGATCCTACAGCATCAAGAAGCGAATCAGTTGCGTGGCAATCTTTCGGCATTTTTTGTGTTTAGCTCGATCATCTCTTTGATTATTCAAATACCGGCAGGTTTTCTGACGTTACATCATTTATGGATAACGATTCCGCTTATCCCCTCAGCTTGGTTGGGTTATAAGTTGGCGATGATGACCACGCAATCACTACCCCAAGATAACATCCGTTTCGCTGCGTTGCTGCTTTGTACGATAAGCGGCGTTACGGCGGTATGGCATGGTTTAGCCTAGCGTTAATCTTCCGTTCAGGTCATGCAATGATACTGAAAGGGTTTATGGGTCTATTTTATACGGAGTAGCAGTGATGAGAACAATCGGCAATATTATTTGGTTTTTACTGGGCGGAGTGTTTATGGGGCTCGCTTGGTGGTTTTTTTGGTCTCCTTGCCTTTATCAGCATTATTGGCATTCCATGGGGGCGTGCTTGCTTTGTTATCGGTAACTTTTCGTTTTTTCCTTTTGGGCAAGAGGCGATTTCCCGTGATGAATTGACCAATCAGCAAGATATTGGTACCAGCCCATTTGGCTTAATCGGCAATGTGATTTGGTTTGTTTTCGCTGGTTTTTGGTTAGCCGTTGGTCATATTTTATCGGCGGTGGGGTTTTTTTTTTTATTAATTTGGATCCCTTTTTTCGCACTACAGCATTTGAAACTCGCGGTTATTTCTTTGGCTCCGATTGGTAAAACCATCGTCCCGAAAGAAGAGGCGGCGAGAGCTCGCTATTCTTCTTATCGTTAATATAGGTTTTGTTTTTTGCTCCTTTTCTCTCGTGTTGCTCTCTCAGTGACGAGAGGAAGGGGGCATCTTGCCAACGCGATTAATACGCTTTAATCCCAAACTCTCGCAGTTTTCTGGGCAGAATGTCATCTAACTGCGCAATGTCTTGCGGGTGAATATTAATCAGAGCAAAGCCGTGATCGTGGTAAATGGCTTGAGTTTGTAAGCGCGTTTTTTCGTCGGTTGCGCCACTATCTGAACCCCAATATTGTAAATATACTTTCCCGGTCGGAAGATAAAAATCGCACATTACGTCAGCTTCTATTGGCAACTGACGCTCATAAGCGTGGACGACGCCTGCCAAATAGAGCCAATTATCGATCAATAATTCGCCGGTTGAGCGAACATAGTGGCCGTCTAAGGTGCGATGTTTTGCCTCAAATTTTTGGCGAAAGTGAGACAATGATTTATCGGTCGATTGGCTATGAGCATCTTGCCCTAAAAATTCGACGATGGATTGTTTCAAACGTTTATTGCGCGTCACCGTATCATGCCAAACAACAAATAATTGCTCAGAAGCTTTGTCTTCACGTTGCTGGGCGCCTGCTCTGAGCCCAGCCTCCGTTACTTGCCAGCCTTTTTCTGTTTTAGATATCCAGCCTAACTCACTCAATAGTTGATTTATTTTTTTGGGGTTGAGCCTGAAATGATCGCCAAGCTGAGTGGCACTTAACGTCTTTCCGCTGGTGGCTTGTGTGTCGACGAGCAAGTTTTCCGGCCAGACAATAAATTGGCCATATTGCGTGTGCTGGGCGTATTCGCCGCCAAATTTTGCTCCCAGTTCTGTTAATACCCACTTGTTGTCGAAGCGGTTAATGTACCCTGCTTTTTGGAGGTTACTGAATAGTTGTTTAGCGTCGGTATTGCGCAATTTAGCCAGTGCCGAGGTTGACAGTTTTTCTGCCATCATTATCTCCTTACTTCACGAGATCCATTCAATTCAACAGTCTGATATCTCTACCTTACTTGAATTTTGGGTAAATGACAGAGCGAGTGTGTGCGATGGTTTTTAAAATAGATAAAAGCTTAGTTTTTGAGCTTAGGCGCGGGTAAACATGAGTGAGTAGAACTGGTCATTGCGTTAACGCGAGTTATTGGCTCGCGTTTTCTACTCCAGACGGTTTGGCTTCAACATTGCCTGTTTTTACCCATACGTTACTCAATTTATACATGGCGCAGACACTGCATGTGAGCACTTCTCCTTTGCCATGGATCACAAGCACGATATCTTCTCGTTTTTCTTTCGAGTTATTGCGTAGCTGGATCGTCAGTTGATTACCATCCACGCTGTAAGCGCGAGACCAGTGCTGAGTTTCAGATTCAGCACGTACAACACCCTCTTCGAAAATCAATAAGTCATCATTGAACTGGTTGTCATAAGTCCCTTTGAACTCATAAGTTTCACGGTTTAACCAACGTTCAAGGTCATCTTGAAAACAGCCTTGCAAAGTGGCTGTAAGGACGAGAATACTGATTGATTTTGCCGTAGATCTTATCATGTTGCTGCAACCTCTGTTGTTGTTCGCTCAAGTTCTAATAAGCTCGCTTTACGGTTTAAGCCCCCCGCATAGCCAGTAAGTTTACCACTTTTTCCGATCACTCTATGGCAAGGAACGATGATCGAAATTGGATTTCTACCATTGGCCAAGCCGACAGCCCTTACGGCTTTGGGGTTACCGATCGCCTCTGCAATCTGTTGGTAGTTCCAAGTTTCGCCATAAGGTATCTTGCATAATGCTTGCCACACAGATTGTTGGAACTCGGTGCCTTTTGCCGCTAAAGGTAAAGTAAATATAGTCCGTTTCCCGGAAAAGTACTCATCTAACTGTTTGATAGTATTGATGAGTATAGTGCAGTGTTCGGATTTTACCCCTAACTCTGTTGGCATGGTGGTTTCGGTTTCAAACCAAGCCCCCAATAAACCTTGCTCGCAGGCTTGCAATGTCATGATTCCTAAGGGGCTGTGATAGTGGGTGAAGCTATTCATATTAGTAATTCCAACAGTGAAAGGTGGCGTAACTTCCCCAAGGTGAAACCTTGTCTGCGTTCAGCTCAGGAAAATGGCTTAAGGCCTTCTTAACCACCAAATCAGTGTCTAGAAAGCAATCTGAATCGGACTGACCTCTTAACCTAGCGTAGTTTACGGTCCACGGCCCAATACCTTTTAGTGAAAGCCAAGCATCCACATCGGCTTCAGGGTGTTGGCACATGAATTGAGCAAAGCGTGTTAGGGTCTCTTTTCGGCTGTGTGGCATCTTTAAAAAGTGCAAATCAAGCTGTGCGATTTGTTCCGGGCTTGGAAAGTAACTGCTCGTATTTTGAGCTGGGTTTACCGCATCGACTAACAGGTTGAGCTGGCCAATGGCTGCTTTTATCGAAACTTGTTGACCTAAAATAGCTCTGACTCCCGCCTCCCAACAATTCCAAACGCCGGGAATGCGGATTCCTGAACGAGTGACTAAACCCGGAGCGCAGTCTTCCAAATAGGCCTCGATGTGGCTGATGTCGGCTTCTAGGTCAAATAGGCGGCGTAGTTTTGCCACCAAGTAACGCAGTTTGGTGATGTCTTGCAACTCGAATTCAACCTCTAAATGGGTCTCAGAGGTTAAGCTGGCACGAAACCAGCCAGTCGTATTGTGTATGTTGAAGGTGCGTTGATAATGATTGTTACTGACCTGTTCAATGGCGTTTACTGCACGTAATCGATAGAAATCTAGCATATGTTGCCAATCGAAAGGGCCGCGAAAAGAGAGTGTTAATAGGTTTTTTGTCATCAATGCAGTTTTAGATTGCCGCACTTGGCTGGGGGTCAGTTGCAACGTTTTGATAAACGCATCGTTAAAGCGGCGGGTACTGTTGAACCCACAAGCGAATCCTATATCGGTAATGGACAGAGCACTGGAATGCAACAACTGCTTAGCAAACATCAACTGATGGTACTGAGCATATTGTTTCGGTGACACTCCTAAATGAGTTTGAAACAGTTGTCGTAGGTAGCGGTCACTGATCCCCAAACGTTCGGCAAATTGAGCCAGATTGCTCGATTGTAATTCACCTTGCTCAATAAGCTTGATTGCACGCAAGAAGGTGGTTTCAACTCCTTTCCATGCCCAAGAATGAGGTGCACTGTCTGGGCGGCAACGCAGGCATGGCCGATAACCCGCTTGTAGAGCTAGTGCGGAGTTGGCGAAGTATTCAACATTCTTTTCTTTTGGCAGGGTTGCCGGACATATTGGGCGACAAAAGATGTTGGTTGTTTTGACGGCAACGAAAAATCGTCCATCAAATCGCGGATCACGGCTAGTGCGAGCTTGTTGGCATTGTTCTTTATCGAGTTCCATCCATGGTGCCATTTGGTATAACGAGCCTTATGCAGTTTTTATAAGCTAAGTGTATGCATGAATTCTGTCGATACTAGCCATTTTCGGAACTGGATGGCTTTTTCTGCGGTTTCTCTTGAAAAAGGATATTCATAACGCTGTATTCAATACCCGCTACAGCGTTATGAATTTGTTGGGTCAGTCGAGAATGACCTCGCCCGCTTGTTGTAATGAGTAAGCACTACTAGGGTTGATGTTTTTGACTAACTTTTCCACTTGCATAATGGCTTCTATCGATGAGCTGTTTTTTCGGTAGCTGAGGAAGATGGGACGCTGCCAATCTTCCACATTGTCAATTCGATACAATTGGCCAGAGTGGATAAAAGGTTCAACAAGTGAGGTAGGAAGGTAAGCGCTTCCCCCTTTTTCTAAAATGAAATCAAGTGCGATACGAGCGGTCGAGGTGCGCAAATAGGGGGTCGGCGTCTTCGGATGTCGCTCAGCATGCTCGGAGGCGAAACGGCTTCCCCAATCGACGTACACGTATTTATTATCAAAGGCGGTTTCCAGTGTGTCAGGACGCGTCGAAACCAACACCAGTACTAAATCTGCGACTTTTTTGCAGTTTAGCTCTTCGGCTTTAATTGGGTCAAAGGCAAACGCCATATCTAAGGTACGCTCCAGTAGGCTGCGGTTGAGCTGCTCGCGCCCCATAACTTCCGCCATAAAGCCATAACCGCTAAAAGCATCAGTCACAACGCTTAAACAGTTTTGTAGATGAGCATCCCAAACGTTGGGCGTTCCCCCTAATGTCAGCTGTAAAGCTCGGCCATTTTCCAAAGAGAGCTCAAACTTGGCTTGTTGCAAGGTTGCCACCATCACTTCGGCATAGCCAACGAGTCGTTCTCCTGCCGATGTGAGCTTTATGTTGTTGCGATCACGCGTAAACAGCTGAGCATCAAAATAATTTTCTAATTGCTTGATGCGTGCGCTGACGGCGGCTTGGGTCAAATAAAGGTTTTCAGCTGCTCGCCCAAAATGACGTACTTTGGCGAGTTCGAGAAAAGTGCGAAAAACTTTTACATCCATATTAAATCCTCTGAAATTACCCCGTCAGATTAACAAGGAAGTGCAATTATGACGATAAAAAATTTTTGTTTTTCTTTTCGGAGATTTACGCCTAATTTTCGCGTGATCTATCGCTACATGGTAGTAGCGCCATTCACATGAGGTTGATATGTCTGAGACTGAATTCCGTCACGGAAAAAAACGTTTTTACGACAATACAAAGTTTCCACGAGGCTTTGCTAAGTCTGGTGATTTTACTCTTGCAGAAGAAGAACTTCTCACCATTTATGGTGGTACCATGCTTGGTCTTGAATCTGGTGAACTCACGCCAGAGAATGCCGAAGAAGCTCATTTTGTTAAGGCGATTGAAAACCCAGGTAAAGCGAAATCTAAGTTAGAGCGTGTCTGGTTAAAATACACTCAACTTGCTCGCGGTCGTAAGCGTTTCCATACGTTGAACGGTCGCAATAAACCGGAAAGTGGTGACGACTATAATGATGAAGAAGTCAGCTTAACGGAAGAAGATTAATCTGTATCTCTAATGCAGGATCTTAAGCCGTAATTTGGTCAGCTTTCTCATTTATCTCTTCAGCCTTATTGTCTCAATAAGGCTGACAAACTCACTTGCATCGCCTTTCATATAAGAGATCTCTGTGCAAAAGAGTGTGACTCAATCAAGATGAGAAAAGTGCTTTCGCTCAAAGCCCTAGTATTGATGACTCACTCGGGCTTTGCATTATCGCCACTCTGCTCATTTGGTCGCGCTTAGCCAATCCATGAGCTGGGCCAACACCGCTACTTAGCCAAAATGGCTACTTTTTTCAAAAAGCTGTCGCGTAGATGCTCTTGGTCATAATCGAGATGGTAGGTATTGTGGAAGCCAACTTTTAGCTCCACACCATTTCCTCGCATGTAAATGTTATAGCCGTCATAGTCTGAAAAAGCTTCGATACCTTCATAGATTTTCCCGAACTCAGTCGGTGTACCATGCGCCATTACTGTTTCATAAGCATGGAGAATTTTCGCGGGTTCAAGTTCGTTTTTCATGGCATTTGCTCCTTTCTTGCTTGTTACTCCAAGTATGGGTAATGAATGCACGCTTCGCCAGATAGTGGAGTGATAGCGACTCAAACTTCACTTA
>NZ_NDIO01000089.1:0-9027 GCF_002241085.1 Vibrio sp. V03_P4A6T147 | reverse complement strand
AACAAGTGATCAGTAAGTCATATTTATTAAAATCACAATGAGTTCTATTCTTAACTAGGTCTTGAATTGAGAATAAAACGATAAATGCGACAATGACAACACTAAAATTATTAGTCGATAGAAGGAGTGCTGGAACTAAGAATAATGATGATAGCGCAAAATTATTCATGTTAATAAGTTTGTTCATTCGTGATTCCATTCTTATTATTTCGCCGATTTTCTGAATGTATAATTACCGCGCACTTTACGCCATAGGCCAAATACATCGGTTTTAGGGAATATAGCAATACGTCGAATTTGATATGGGTCTTGATGCATTAATAATGGGCCGCTGTTGGTTGCAACCGCAAATTGATAGCCACATTGATGCACGATCTGTTTTGATTGCGTATCATGATCGCCATAGGGGTATGCAAAAGAAACTAGTTGTTCGCCTAGTAGCTCTTCGAGTTCAAGCTTATTACGTGAGATCTCTTTACGCTGTTCAGATTCACTGAGTTTGCTGAGAAATGGATGAGTCATTGTATGGCCGCCAATTTCAACCAGCCCTGAATCGTGTAATGCTTTGACTTGCTGACGAGACATTAAAGGCACTGGTTTTTCTGGGTTGCTCGGTACTTCAACATCCCAACGGTTAAAATCCTCCCCGGTTACTACATAGACAACCGCTTTAAAACCGTATTTTCGTAATAGCGGCAACATCAATTCGTAGTTATCTTGATAGCCGTCATCAACCGTTAAGATGATATAGCGCTTGCCTGATTCAAGGCGGTGAATAAGCCCTTTATCCGCTAAATCTTTAAAGGTTAGCGTTTCAAACCCCATTTTTTTCAGCAGGTTGAAGTGCTTTTCAAGCATATCAATATGTAGGTAGGTACCATGTACGCCTTTTTCACTATCATCCTTAATAAAGCGATGATACATAATAATCGGCATCTCTTTACGCAGCTTTTCAACGTAAACCGTTTGATAAATATCTTCTATTTGATCGACCACATTGGTTAAGCTGTAGCTGTGCTGAATTATCTCACTGACTTGTGGTGAACAGTGTGGCGTTTTTAACCCTTGTTCTACATATTGACTAATTTTTGCAAAATCAATATCGAGATCTTTAGGCCCGATGTCACCGAAGTTGCTTGCCATGGCTGCAGCGATATTATCGTCATCGACAATACCAATTGCATTTGCCTCACCGATTGCCAGAGTAGGCCGTCCACACAACAAAGATTCCATTGCTACTCTGCCAGCCCCAATGACTAAGTCTGATTGAGCAAGTATCGAAACGACATCTTGTGAATAACCAAGAAAGTGAACGTCAGAAGTAAACTTATCAAAACGCGCTTCAATTTTAGAGCCAGATATGACCTGAATATGGTATTTTGCTGAGTCTAAACACTCCTCGAGCAACCGATAACAAAGATCCCCTTTAGGGCCGGTTAATCGACCAATAATACTGACAACAGGTTTGCTATTTTGAGGAGCATTTTGCCAAGCGAATTCTTGCGTTTCAATGCCGTTTCGGCTTACGACGAGCGAGCTTTGTGGAACATTCAATTCAGTCATGAGTTGTTGTTCAATAGCCTCACAAACCGGTAGTGCTTTGTCACCCATGGCGTGAAATTTTTTACGAGAGGCGTGTACAGGCTGACGACCATGTACTGTGGTGACCATAGGCGTATTTGTTAATTTGCAAGCAATGTGACAACTCCAGCTGGAGGCGCGAGAGTGAGCATGCACTAGCTGGATATGGTGTTTCTTAATCAGATAAATAAGATAACCCACATGCCAAAAGCGGCGAGGAATACTGCGTTTATTAAAACGAAGTTTATAAAATGGGCCTTGGTGAGGCTTTGTTAGCGTATCGGAAACATAAAATACCTTATGCCCACGCTTTGTCAGCTCATCACCAACGGTAGTGGCGTAAACCTCCGCCCCAGTGACCTCAAGTTGAGATAAGGCCATTAATATATTCATCAATACTCCACGAGTTAGCAGCCAATGCTTTCCATATGTCTAAGAAACATGATCAATTTTTCATTCCGCCCTCTTCCAATCGTCACTCCATATTAGTCTTCCATTGAGAGGATAGATCTATTCGTTACTGCTTTTTAGGGAGAGGTGTTTACCAGTTCCTCCCCCTTTTAGGGGGAGGTTAGGAGGGGGTAATAACAGCCATCACTACTTATTAATCAACGCCATATACTCAGCCACACCTTCAGCCACCGTCTTAAATTGATGCTGGCAACCAGCGGCGCGCAATTTCGTTAAATCGGCCTCGGTGAACTCTTGGTAAGCACCTTTTAAGTGATCTGGGAATGGAATGGTTTCAACTTCACCTTTACCATGGTGCTTGATAACGGCTTTGGCCACTTCTTGGAAAGATTCAGCATTGCCGGTACCCAAGTTATAAATACCAGATACACCGCTGTTCATAAACCATAAATTCACAGCCGCAACGTCACCCACATAAACGAAATCACGCTGGAAGGTTTCACTACCTGCAAACAGTTTCGGGTTTTCACCCGCATTCATTTGATTATTTAAATGAAAAGCAACAGAAGCCATTGAGCCTTTGTGCTGTTCACGCGGGCCATAGACATTGAAATAACGAAAACCGGTAATTTGGGAAAGAGTTTCACCGTGTGTTTGTGCTTCTTGCCAAATGCGGCGCACATAGTTATCAAATTGCTGCTTGGAAAAGCCGTATACATTCAGCGCACCTTCATACTCTTTTTCTTCAATGAAGGTATCAGTATCGCCATAGGTTGCGGCTGATGAAGCATACAAAAATGGAATGTCGCGCTCTAAACAGTAGTGCAGTAGCTCTTTAGAATACTCATAGTTATTAAGCATCACATACTTGCCATCCCATTCGGTGGTGGCAGAGCAAGCACCTTCATGAAATACGGCTTCGATAGGACCAAAATCCTCACCAGACATGATCTGCACCAAGAAATCGTCTCGGTCCATGTAATCGGCAATGTCCAGATCAACTAGGTTTTTGAATTTACGCCCATTTTTTAAGTTATCGACAACAAGAATATCACTAATGCCTTCTTCATTGAGAGCTTTGATAATGTTGCTACCAATCATGCCAGCGCCACCAGTTACGATGATCATACAAAATTCCTATGGTTATAATACGAACAATTATGCGCATTATAACGGCTTAGCTAGTGGCTGTAATCACAAAATCTAATCTAGGCTAGCGACAGTCTCGCTCTATCTATGGTTTTGATGTAGTATTTCTGCCCAATAAGCTCGCACCGATTTCATAAGGGATGAGTTCGTTTATATGAAATAGCCGCTTGTAGGAGTTAGACCTAAGGGCGGTAGCATGCCTAAAAAACATTAATAATTAATATTATTCGGGTAACAATATGAAGATTTTAGTTACTGGCGGTGCTGGTTTTATCGGTTCGGCAGTTGTTCGCCATATTATTCAAAACACACAAGATAGTGTGATCAATGTTGATAAGTTGACCTATGCGGGGAACTTGGAATCATTACAAGGTATTGACAGTAGTGACCGTTATGCTTTCGAACCAGTCGATATCTGTAACCGTTCAGAATTAGATCGTGTGTTTTCTGTGCATCAACCAGATGCGATTATGCACTTGGCTGCTGAATCCCATGTAGACCGTTCTATTGATGGCCCTGCCGCGTTTATTGAGACCAATATCGTTGGCACTTATACCTTACTTGAAGCTGCGCGCAGTTATTGGAACACGCTTGAGAGCAATAAAAAATCGGCATTCCGCTTCCATCATATTTCAACCGATGAAGTGTATGGTGATTTGGAAGGTACAGATGACCTCTTTACCGAAGAGACTCCATATTCACCTTCTTCACCTTATTCTGCATCGAAAGCTTCTAGCGATCACTTAGTGCGTGCTTGGTTACGTACCTATGGTTTTCCTACCATAGTGACTAACTGCTCTAACAATTATGGACCATACCACTTTCCTGAAAAGCTGATCCCATTAATGATTCTAAACGCTCTGGACGGTAAACCACTTCCTGTCTATGGCGATGGAATGCAAATTCGCGATTGGCTGTTTGTCGAAGATCACGCTCGAGCGCTTTATAAAGTAGTGACAGAAGGCCAAGTAGGTGAAACCTACAACATTGGTGGTCATAACGAAAAAGCTAACATTGAAGTGGTTAACACACTCTGTGCATTACTTGAAGACTTAGTTCCGAATAAACCTGCCAACATTACCCATTACGCAGACCTTATTACTTACGTTAAAGACCGCCCTGGACATGATGTGCGTTACGCGATTGATGCCTCTAAAATCGAGCGAGAGCTAGGCTGGAAGCCAGAAGAGACGTTTGAATCAGGTATTCGCAAAACAGTGGAATGGTATTTGAATAACCGCGAATGGTGGAGCCGAGTATTAGATGGTTCATACAGCTGTGAGCGTTTAGGCTCTGGGCAATAACAATCAATTAAGTTGGCGATTTCATGAAAGGCATTATCTTAGCTGGTGGCTCTGGCACCCGTCTTTACCCAATTACTCGTGGTGTATCAAAACAACTTCTTCCCATTTACGACAAGCCGATGATCTACTACCCGCTTTCGACATTAATGTTGGCGGGGATTCGCGACATTCTGATTATCACCACTCCTGAAGATAACGAAAGCTTTAAACGCTTATTGGGGGATGGCAGTGACTTCGGTATTCATCTGCAATACGCGATTCAACCTAGCCCAGACGGTTTAGCGCAAGCCTTCCTTATCGGTGAAGAATTTATTGGCAATGATTCAGTCTGCTTAGTGTTAGGTGATAACATTTTCTATGGTCAATCATTTAGTAAAACACTGAAAAGCGCCGCTTCACGTGAGCATGGCGCAACAGTTTTTGGTTACCAAGTGAAAGACCCTGAGCGTTTTGGCGTAGTGGAGTTTGATGAGCAGATGCGCGCTATCTCAATCGAAGAAAAGCCCCTTAAGCCCAAGTCAAACTATGCCGTCACAGGACTGTATTTCTATGACAACCGAGTGGTGGAGCTTGCCAAGCAGGTCAAGCCGTCGGCGCGCGGTGAACTAGAAATTACCACCCTTAATGAAATGTATTTAAACGATGGCTCACTCAATGTGGAGCTGCTTGGCCGTGGGTTTGCTTGGTTAGATACGGGTACCCATGAAAGCCTGCATGAAGCCTCTTCTTTTGTTGAAACCGTGCAGCATATTCAAGGCTTGAAGATAGCGTGTTTAGAAGAGATTGCGTGGCGAAATGGATGGCTCTCTTCAGGACAACTTCTTGAGTGCGCTAAACCTATGCTTAAGAATGACTATGGTCAATATTTGGCGGGGTTAGCTAAAGAGGAATCCCATTCATGATGCGTGTTCTAGTGACGGGTAGTCATGGGCAAGTCGGCTATTGTTTAGCCCATCAACTCAATTCCATGGTTGATGTTGAGTTTTTAGCGGTAGACCGCGAGCAACTGGATATTACCAATCCGTGTCACGTCAATTCGGTGGTTAACGAGTTCAAACCAAACATCATCATTAATGCTGCGGCGCACACTGCGGTTGATAGAGCGGAGCAAGAGGCAGAGCTCTCTTACGCGATTAACAGAGATGGCCCTAAACATCTAGCCCAAGCTGCACATAAGGTTGGTGCGGCTATATTGCACATCTCGACAGACTATGTGTTTTCCGGTGATAAACCGAGCGCATATATAGAAGCCGATTCTACCTCGCCTCAGGGGGTTTATGGCAAAAGCAAATTAGCGGGAGAAATCGCGGTTGCGCAAGCTTGCCCTAGGCACATTATCTTGCGCACGGCTTGGGTGTTTGGTGAGCATGGCAATAACTTTGTGAAAACCATGCTCCGTTTGGCACAAACACGCGATGCATTAGGTGTTGTGTCAGACCAGTATGGTGGTCCGACGTATGCGGGAGATATTGCTAACGCGTTACTGATGATGGCGAAAGCGATTGTTGAAGGGAAGTCGACGGCCTTTGGTGTGTACCATTTTTCAGGGACACCCCATGTCAGTTGGTATGACTTTACTTGTGCCATTTTTGATAAAGCCCGTGAACAAGGATTATTAAATAAACCCTTGAAAGTCAATGCGATAACCACCAAAGATTACCCGACTCCGGCGAAGAGGCCGGCTAACTCCAAGTTAGAGACCCAGAAAATCCATCAACACTTTGGTGTGGTTGCCAGCGATTGGCGGGCGGCATTGAACCATCTCATCGACTATAAGAGTGAATAGCAATGAAAGTGATAGAGACAGACATTCCTGATGTCAAAATTATTGAGCCGACCGTGTTTGGTGATGAGCGTGGTTTTTTTATGGAAACCTGGAACCAACAGCGCTTTGAAGAACTGGTAACAGGTAAGCCAACTCAATTTGTGCAAGACAACCATTCAAAATCCAAAAAAGGAATTTTACGTGGTTTACATTACCAAACAGAAAACACGCAAGGCAAGCTGGTGAGAGTAGTATCAGGTGAGGTATTTGACGTGGCAGTGGATATCCGCAAAAACTCACCCACGTTTGGAAAATGGGTTGGGGTGTATCTGTCAGCGGAAAATAAACGCCAGTTGTGGGTTCCAGAAGGTTTTGCTCATGGCTTTTATGTAACCAGTAACGAGGCAGAGTTTGTATATAAATGTACGGATTACTATAACCCAAATGCTGAAGTTTCTATTAAGTGGAATGATGACTCCCTTAATATAAACTGGCCGATAGAAATTGAACCTTCACTATCAAATAAAGACAAAGATGGATTCGAGTTTTCTAAAGCACCAAAACTATAAGCTGAAATTTATGTATCTAATCAAATCACTTGTATCGATGAGGAAGATATTAATCTCATTGGTGGTCAATGAATTAAAACTAAAATACTTTGGTAATTGCCTTGGTATGGTTTGGGCATTTATACAACCTTTAGCGACAATATTAGTTCTATGGTTTGTATTTCAAGTTGGGTTCAAAGCTGTTCCTGTTGATAATGTACCATTTATATTGTGGCTGTCATGTGGTATGATTCCTTGGTTTTTCATCTCTGATGGTCTCAATAGTGGTACAAATAGCATTATTTCTAATGCATATCTTGTAAAGAAAATAGCTTTTAATGTCGAGACACTTCCATTTGTTTCAATATTATCCAATCTGGTCATTCATCTTTTCTTTGTGACTTTTATGATGGTGATGTTTGTCATATATGGATATAAGCCAAATATCTACTGGTTACAACTTCCTTATTATATCTTTGCATCATCGGTTTTTGTGTTAGGACTAAGTATGATTACTTCGTCCTTGGTTGTTTTTATACAAGATATAAGACATCTAGTTGCAGTAATCATCCAGTTTGGATTTTGGCTAACTCCAATTTTTTGGAATATAAATCTCGTGCCCGAGAGATTTGTTTCTATAATATCATTGAATCCTCTAGTTCATATTATTGACGGATTTAGGGGGAGTCTGATATATGATCAATGGTTTTGGCAAAATCCAGGAGAGCTAGCCTATTTTTGGGGATTTAGCATTGTTTTGCTATTAGTAGGTAACGGTGTCTTTAATAAACTTAGACCTATGTTTGCTGATGTCGTATAAGGTTACTCCGTGAAAAAAATGAATGATGATAAAGAGATTGTTATTTCTACTAGCGATCTTAGTAAAAAATACAAATTGTACAATTCAGCTAAAGACAGGATTAAAGAAGCGTTTAGCCTAAATAAAAAATACCATCAAGAACATTTTGCACTAAAAAATGTAAACCTTTACCTTAGAAAGGGAGAGACAATAGGTCTTATTGGTAAAAATGGCGCGGGAAAATCGACTCTTCTAAAAGTTATTACAGGTATAGTAACCCCTTCAAGCGGGAAAATTAACGTTGTTGGTAGGATTGCTTCACTTCTCGAGTTAGGTGCTGGCTTTAATATGGAGCTAACGGGTATTGATAATATCTACCTTAACGGTACTCTTATAGGCCTCACTAAAAAAGAAGTTGATGAAAAGCTCAACAGAATTTTAGAGTTTGCCGATATAGGAGAGTTTATTCATCAACCTGTTAAGATGTATAGTTCGGGCATGTTTGCTAGACTTGCATTCTCTGTTGCTATTAATGTTGATCCAGATATTCTCATAATCGATGAGGCATTGAGTGTTGGCGACCTTAGGTTTCAACTAAAATGTATGGAAAAATTTAATGATATTAGACGTGCAGGCAAGACGATTATATTTGTTAGCCATGATATCAATGCGATTAAAAGATTCTGTACATACAGTGTTTGGATTTGTGATGGGGAAGTACGAGAAATTGGTAATACAGATACCGTAACAGATGCATACCTAGACTACTTAAAACTGTCAGATAGGGATTCAGCCGAAATACCAAATGACACAGAAGCAGTTAGAAGTGATATTGCGCAAATCAAAAATACTTCAATTAGAGGCACTGGTGATAGCACAGAAAGAAGAGAGTTTAATTACCTTGAAGATATTTACGTAACGGTAACATATGAGGTATACGATGACTCTGTAGATAGACCTGTGTTAGGCATAGCTATAAATACATTAGATAACAAAAATATATGCGGTTTAAATACATTGCTAGATGGCATTGAAATATCTTGGGAGTTAGGTGTAAACAGCGTTACTCTGCATTATAAAGAAGTCAGCCTTATCGGCGGTACCTATTCAATTGATGCGGCGCTATTTGAAGAAAATGCATCTGTATCTTTTGATTACAAGCAGTGTATAGACAGTGTGGTTATAAGGACCCCTTATGTTGGTGAGGGCGTATACATAATTAAACACTCATGGCAAGAATAATGAAATACTCATTTGAATTTGATAAAGATAGTGATTCTGCACCAGCGTGCATAGCTAGAAGAATAAAAAAAAATAGTAAAGTTCTAGAGTTTGGTACGGCAGACGGTGTATTAACTGAATATTTAAAGACAAATCTAGATTGTGAAGTTTTTGGTGTAGAACTTAATGACCAGTTTGCTGAAGCAGCAGCTAAGTTCACAGAGAAAATGTTTGTTGGTGACATAGAAG
>NZ_NDIO01000184.1:0-9087 GCF_002241085.1 Vibrio sp. V03_P4A6T147 | reverse complement strand
ATTACGGTTTGTTTCAACGAAAAAAATTTTCTTTGATTAGACTAGTAGGTAAACGATCAGCACTTTAATGGTTAATAAAAGTTTGCGAATCAGGTTTGCCGAATCAAAACCAAGGAAGATGATGATGAAATTTCATAACACTCTGCTTGCTTTATCTTTCCTCTCTGTCTCTTTCATCCCTTCGACTCACGCTGGTGAAGTGGAAGTACTCCATTGGTGGACTTCCGGTGGTGAAGCCAAGTCGATAGCAGTGCTCACCGAAATGTTGGAGCAGCAAGGCCATAGTTGGAAAGATTTCGCTGTCGCAGGTGGTGGTGGTGAAAGTGCCATGACGGTATTGAAAACGCGCGCGGTGTCGGGTAACCCACCGTCGGCGGCTCAAATTAAAGGACACGATATTCAAGAATGGGCGGGGCTTGGTTTTCTCACGAATCTTAATGATGTAGCCAAACAGGGTGGTTGGGATGAAGTCGTACCACCGATGATCACCAATGTCATGAAGTGGAATGACCAGTATGTGGCCGTGCCAGTTAACGTGCATCGCGTCAACTGGTTGTGGGTTAACCCTGCGGTACTGGCTAAAGTGGGTGCTAAAGTGCCAACTACGTTAGACGAGTTTTTTGTTGCGGGCGATAAGATCAAAGCCGCGGGTTATGTGCCACTGGCGCACGGTGGCCAACCTTGGCAAGACGCGACGGTTTTTGAAACGGTGGCGTTGAGCGTTCTTGGCTCACAAGATTACGTGAAAGCGTTTGTTGAGCTCGATATGGCTGTGCTCGCGGGCGACAAAATGGTTGACGTGTTCAGCCAGTTTAAAAAAGTTCATGACTACATTGATGTTAACTCTCCAGGCCGTGATTGGAACGTTGCGACTTCAATGGTGATAAATGGTGAAGCGGCGATGCAGATCATGGGCGACTGGGCAAAAGGGGAGTTTTCCGCAGCGGGCAAAGTTGCGGGTAAAGATTACCTGTGCGTGGCCGCGCCAGGTACGGCCGATCAATTTATCCATAATGTCGATAGTTTTGTCTTTTTTGAGCTAACTGATGCAGACAATAAGCAGGCGCAAAAAGCGCTAGCCGCCACGATCCTAGATCCTAAATTCCAAGAGGTATTTAACCTCAACAAAGGCTCGATCCCGGTACGCACAGATATGAATATGTCAAAATTTGACCAGTGCGCGTTGGACTCAATGGCGGCCTTTAAAGCGACGGCTAAGTCCAACAACCTTGTGCCCAGTATTGCCCATGGTATGTCGACAACCAGCTATGCCCAAGGCGCGATTTTTGATGTCGTAACGAACTTCTTCAATGATCCGAAAGCGGATCCAAAACAAGCAGCACAAAAACTAGCGAAAGCGGTGAAAGCTGCGATGTAGCCCTAACCCCCAGAGTGGGTAGGTTTTTTAGCCTGCCTGCTCACCCTCTTCTTGTAGCACACCACTTTCTGTGTGCTACTAACATAATCTGTCGGTTCTAACCAATTAGCGCGCTCTCCGATAAAGAGCTCGGGGGGAGTGCCCAAACTAGGCTTGCTGTTTGGGCGGAGGGTGCGCTTCCTTCCCGTTTCACATTTTTTGTCATTCTCATCGCCACCCTCTGATGGATTTAGCTGGGTGTCATTTCCCACCCAAAATTCATATTCCTTGGGTCATTTTCTACCCATTTTTGCTTTCTATCATAAGATTCTATGGGTTGTTGTTAACTGAATAGCTGGTGACACCTTATGGTTACTGGCTTGTTAATGGAATGTGTCATGTTGGCTTGTTAATTGCCTTATAGAAAACAACCAGCACCCATTGATGGGGCTGATATGTTCAATTAAGGAGAATAATAATGTTAAAGCCACTGACTTTGCTGACTGCTTCCATTCTTGCTGTAACCAGTTTTAATGCGGCCGCAAATTGCGACCCCGGCGAAATCGTCATTAAGTTTAGCCACGTCACGAATACAGATAAGCACCCTAAAGGCATTGCGGCTTCGCTGCTTGAAGAGCGTGTTAATAAGGAGATGAATGGTAAGGCTTGCCTACAAGTTTTCCCTAATTCAACCTTATACGATGATGATAAAGTATTGGAAGCCATGCTCAACGGCGATGTGCAGCTAGCGGCGCCTTCATTATCAAAATTTGAAAAATTCACCAAAAAATTCCGTATTTTTGACCTGCCATTCCTATTTGAGGATGTGGACGCAGTTGACCGTTTCCAAAACTCGGCTGACGGTGAAAAACTAAAGAATTCAATGACACGTCGTGGTGTAAAAGGGTTGGAGTTTTGGCATAACGGTATGAAACAGATGTCAGCCAATAAACCTCTACTCGTTCCGGCGGATGCAAAAGGATTAAAGTTCCGTGTGCAAGCATCTGATGTACTGGTGGCTCAGTTTGAGCAGCTTGGTGCAAACCCGCAAAAAATGTCTTTTGCAGAAGTGTATGGCGGTTTGCAAACCAAAGTTATTGATGGTCAAGAAAATACATGGTCCAACATTTACGGTAAGAAATTCTTTGAAGTGCAAGATGGCATTACCGAAACCGATCACGGCATTTTGGACTACCTAGTGGTGACATCGAGCAAGTGGTGGGACAGCCTACCAGCCGATGTGCGTGACCAGTTCGCGACCATTTTAAAAGAAGTCACTGAAGCGCGTAATGCGGAATCAAATAAAGTCGAGCTCCAAAATAGACAATACGTGTTGGAAGCCGGAGGCGTGATCCGCACTCTCACACCTGAACAGCGCCAGCAATGGGTTACAACGCTGAAGCCTGTGTGGCAGAAATTTGAAAAAGACATCGGTTCAGATTTGATTGAGGCAGCGCTGGCTTCAAACAAATAATCAGCCTCCAACCCCACCTTGCGTGGTGGGGTTGGACTCAACGCGTTTATTGCTCGTCTCATTGATAACTAACCTGAAGCCGTGCGGTGACCTTGAGTCAATTCCGATAATTACTATGAGAGCGATGTATCACATGGAACACTCTTTTTTCTCTAAAGTCGGCCGATTTACCGATGCGATTGAAGAAATGCTGATTGCATTCTTCTTGGGCTCGATGACCTTATTAACGTTCGTTAACGTTGTTTATCGCTATGTTTTTAACGGCAACATTTTATGGGCATTGGAATTAACCGTGTTCATGTTTGCATGGATGGTACTGGTTGGTGCGTCCTATGGGGTAAAGAAACACTTTCACATCGGAGTTGATGTGGTCATTAACATGGTGCCTGCAACCATGCGAAAAGTGTCTGCACTGGTCGCGGTGGCTTGTTGTTTAACCTTTTCTATTTTACTGCTCATCGGTTCGTGGAATTACTGGTATCCGTTTGCGACTGAGCGTGCTTGGTATGAAACCGACGATATTCCTATGCCGGAAATGCTGCAATTTCTCTCCGATTGGCTCAATGAAGGGGAGCGCTATGAAAAAATGCCGCGCTTTATTCCATACATGGCATTGCCTATCGGAATGGGATTACTCACTTTTCGCTTTTTACAAATCGCCTATCAAATTCTCAGCGGTAAGTTAGACAGAATGATTTCTGGCCATGAAGCCGAGGAAGATCTTGAAGCGCTGAAAGCGGAAATGGCACAAGTGAGCGAGACCATATTAGAGCCGAACCGCGACGCGACCCCACCTATTGATTCTCGCAAGGAGCGTTAATTCATGGATATTTTACTGCTGTTTGTTATGGTCATCGGCTTTATGCTAGTCGGTGTACCCATTGCTATCTCGCTCGGATTATCCAGCGTTCTGTTCCTACTTTGGCACTCCGATACTTCTTTAGCGTCAGTGGCTCAAACCTTGTTTAACGCTTTTGAAGGCCATTACACTTTGCTTGCGATTCCATTTTTTATTTTGGCTTCCAGCTTTATGTCAACCGGAGGTGTGGCAAAACGCATTATCCGTTTCGCTATCGCTATGGTGGGTTGGTTTCGGGGAGGGCTGGCGATTGCTTCGGTAGTGGCCTGTATGATGTTTGCAGCGCTGTCAGGTTCTTCACCGGCGACAGTGGTGGCGATCGGCAGTATTGTTATTGCCGGAATGGTTAAAAATGGCTACAGCAAAGAGTTTGCCGCTGGGGTTATTTGTAATGCTGGCACATTGGGCATCTTGATCCCACCTTCGATTGTGATGGTCGTGTACGCAGCCGCGACCGATGTATCGGTAGGGCGCATGTTTTTAGGCGGTGTGATCCCAGGTTTATTAGCGGGTTTGATGCTGATTGTTGCTATCTACATTTTTGCACGAATTAAAAACCTGCCGAAACAACCTTTTGTGGGTTGGAAAGAAGCGATCTTCGCCGCCAAAGATGCCAGCTGGGGTTTGTTGCTGGTGGTGATCATTCTCGGCGGGATTTACGGTGGTATCTTTACGCCAACCGAAGCGGCTGCGGTGGCAGCGGTATACGCTTTCTTGATTGCCAATTTTGTTTACAAAGATATGGGGCCTTTCGCCGACAAAGAAAATACCAAACCTGCCTTGGTCAAAATCGTGCAAGCCTTTTTCCATAAAGATACGCAAGCGACTTTGTTTGATGCAGGCAAACTGACCATCATGCTGCTGTTTATTATCGCCAATGCATTGATATTGAAACATGTTCTGACCGAAGAGCGCATTCCGCAAATTATTGCCGAATCGATGCTTTCCGCCGGTCTCGGGCCTATAACATTCTTGATTGTAGTCAACATATTACTGCTACTTGGTGGTCAGTTTATGGAGCCATCAGGGCTGCTGATCATTGTTGCTCCATTGGTCTTCCCCATCGCCATCGCACTCGGTATTGACCCCATTCACCTTGGGATCATGATGGTGGTGAACATGGAAATAGGGATGATCACACCGCCCGTCGGGTTAAACTTGTTTGTCACCGCAGGGGTTGCCAAAATGTCGATGATGAATGTGGTGAAAGCGGCGCTACCGTGGGTGGCGATTATGTTCCTATTTTTGATGGTTGTGACCTACGTGCCTTGGATTTCCACTTGGTTACCAACCACCTTAATGGGGCCGGAAATCATCACTAAGTAACCAAAATGCTGACCTGAAATTTCTATGGCTGCGGCATGTTATTAGAGCTCTATATTTTATAGAGCTCTTTGTCTAATCCGTAACGCTGCATTTTGTCGTACAACGTTTTACGCGGTACGTTGAGCCTTTCCATTGTTTCATTGATACGCCCACCACACTCAATCAATGCTTGTTCGATCACGGATTTTTCAAATTCGGCCACTTGTTCGACTAAATGGGTGGGTAATTTTTGTGATGGCTCGTTGTCGCCTAACTGAGCCAGTTTCCCCAATAGCACATAGCGCTCTGCGGCGTTGCGTAGTTCGCGCACGTTTCCCGGCCAGTCATGGCTGATTAAGCGCTGCATTTCAGGTTGAGAGAGTGCGGTTGCCGCTTTACCGTAACGAGCCGCGGCCACTAACAAAAAATGATGGAAAAGCGCAGGAATATCCTCTTTACGTTGGCGAAGTGGTGGAATATCTAATGTGACAATGTTTAAGCGATAGTAGAGATCTTGACGAAAGGTGCCTGCTTGAGCTGCTTGCTTTAAATCGACTTTTGTTGCGGCGATGACTCGAATATCCAGAGGGATCAAGG
The DNA here is from genome assembly GCF_002241085.1 of Vibrio sp. V03_P4A6T147. Taxonomy (NCBI): domain Bacteria; kingdom Pseudomonadati; phylum Pseudomonadota; class Gammaproteobacteria; order Vibrionales; family Vibrionaceae; genus Vibrio; species Vibrio sp. V03_P4A6T147. The sequence continues at coordinate 3,495 of NZ_NDIO01000184.1, read as the reverse complement.
TATTGGATCCAACTCGTTCAATGACTCTTTCTTGCAATACGCGTAATAAACGAATTTGCGCCTGCATCGGCATTGATTCAATCTCATCCAGAAATAAGGTGCCGCCTTGTGCGTGTTCAAATTTGCCAATGCGTTTGGTTTCAGCGCCAGTAAAGGCGCCTTTTTCATGGCCGTAAAGTTCACTTTCTATCAAATTTTCAGGCACTGCGCCGCAGTTCAGTGCGACGAAATTGAGCTCGCGGCGAGAACTCTGCTCATGTAACGAGCGAGCAACCAGCTCCTTTCCTGTGCCAGTTTCGCCAAACAGTAGAATGTCAGCCTGAGTGTCGGCGACATGAGTGATGGTGTCCCTTAACGCTTGGATGTTGCCAGTATTACCGATAATGCGTGGTCCAAGAGTTTGGCTCGCTTTTAAGCTGCGTTTTAGCTGCTGATTTTCTAACGTTAAGTGGCGTTTTTCTATCGCGCGGTGGATGGTTTCTATCAAGCGTTCAGTAGCAAAAGGTTTTTCGATAAAATCGTATGCGCCATCGTGCATCGCTTGTACGGCCATCGAAATATCGCCATGTCCTGTGATCAAAATAACAGGGACCTCAGCATCTTGATGATGAATCGAGTTGAGTAAGCTCTGGCCGCTGAGGCCAGGTAAGCAAATATCACTCACCACCACAAGAGGCAGCCCGTCGGCTTTGGCCGCCAGTAAGGCTTCTTCCGCACTGGAAAATAACCGCGCTGTGAGGTCGGCGAGCTCGAAACTTTGCGCAATGGCGATACGGATATCCGCCTCATCATCGATAAAAAATACATCACACATTGGTTGTCCTTAACTGCTTTTTATCTTTAAACCATACTTTGTCTGTAAATCACGCGCTTGGCGTAACGATCGGTAGAGAGACTGAAAATCGCGCCCCACACTGCGGTGAACTGGCCATCGTTAACTCACCGTCCATGCTTTGTATTATCTGCTGTGAAATCGACAAGCCTAAGCCTAAGCCATTTTTTTTCGTGGTGAAAAACGGTTCGAAAAGATGGGCTATTTTTTCTTGTGTAATTCCCGGGCCGTTATCATCAATATGGATCAACACTTGAGAGGCCTTGCACTCAGTGCTCAAACGAACGCATTTTTGATGCTGTTCCTCAAGGGCCTGTATCGCGTTGGTTAGCAAGTTAATCAAGACTTGTTCTAGTTGGATTGGATTGACACGCACCCAAAGATCCATCGCGGGTAATTCCATCTCAAACTGAATCAAATTCGATTTAAATTGCGGTTGCATCAACTCTTTTGTCGACAAAATAATCGGTAATAATTGCGCGTTCACTTTCTCATCGGTGTTACTTTTTCGCGCAAACGATTTGAGCTGTTCACTGATTTTAGCCATGCGTTCGGTGAGCGCTGAAATGCGAGTCAAGTTGTCATCGGTCCGTTCCGGCTTACCATTGGCTAAAAAACGCCGCCCATTGTCGGCAAAACTGCGGATAGCGGCCAGTGGGTTATTCAGCTCGTGACTAATACTGGCGGACATTTGCCCAAGCACAGCCAGTTTCGCAGCTTGGATCAATTCATCTTGAGTTTGGCGTAACATGCTCTCTGTTTTACTTCGCTCCGCAATTTCCGCGTGCAGTGCAGAGGTTCGCTCCATCACCAGAAACTCTAATTTTTGTTTTGCTTCAGACTGTAACTGTTCGATTTGGCGCTGTTTGAGTTGGCGGTGATGAACCAGTAATAGCCCTAAGTAGACGATGGCAAACAGCATGCTGTTGATCAGAGTAAATCCAAAGCTATCCCAGAAAATGTTTATTTTGGGCGATAAAACCCGAATGTTTAGCCCGATACTGGGCAGCGGTTTGGTTGAAACGATGAAATCGCCTTTAATCCAAGTTTGATAAGGATTTTCCCATTCGGCAACGGATGCGCTGAAATCGCCGATCAATCCGAGTGAGCGAATGGAGGTATCAAGATATTGGCGGCTATTTTGAACCGCAATTCGATCGCTTTCGCTCAGCATGGCAACACTTTTAAACAGCCACTCCGGTTGGCTGGACATGAAAATAATGTTGTTGCTGTCGGTGGCGACAAAATAGCTTTGTTTGCTCTGCCAGTTTTCCTCAATCGCGGAAAGATCCATTTTCACTACCACTACGCCAATGACATCCGCGGCATAAACGATAGGGTAGGAGTAGTAATATCCTCGTTGCCCCGATGTTGATCCTAACGCAAAATATTGGCTCTCTTGCCCAGTTATGGCCGTTTTAAAGTAAGGCCGCCAAGCGAAGTTTCGGCCAATAAATGAATGAGTGAGGTGCCAGTTACTTGCTGCGATCGTGTTGCCATATTGGTCGATGAGGTAGGTGTCAGCGGCTTGAATCACTTCATTGACCTGTTCTAAATAGCGATTAGTGATTTCAATTTGGGCGCTATTGCTGGGGCTGTGTAAAGCGTCAATGAGTTCTTTATCTTTGGCTAGCAATCTTGGGATATGTGCATATTTATCAAGTTTTGTGGTGATGTGGCTAGAGAATCGCTCTAGCTGAGCTTGATGTTCAATCAATAAACTTTGGTAGTTGTGCCGCCAAACAAAATGCGCCCCAGCCGCGGTAGACAAAAGGAATAACGTTACAAAAATAAGGTTTACTCGGCGAATATGTAGCATCCTTTCTCCATGTTCAGCGGCGCGACAAGGGCAGTTCTTTTGCGAGAGATATCCATTTTTGCAAGTGATAATGCTCCCAGCATTGACTCATAATTCTACTGGTTTTCCTTTGGGTGATGTTTAAAAAGAGCGCAATTGTGGGGTGCAAAACAGGAGCAAGATCTCTTTTTACGCTTTTGGGGTAAAAAAAGCCTCGATTCCCTTGAAAAAGCCTTTATTGTCCCCATTTCAAAACTGTGCTTTTTCACGTTGGTGGAATTTTTAGCACTTAGAAAGCAATTTAGGGTACGGAATCATCTCTCTGCGGTGATTGGCTCGACAGCACTGATTCTGGTCGGTAGAATGTCGCGTCTAAATTTTCTGTCCTGAGACTAATCAGAGATACCTTTTGTGATGCATTAGAGTCTCTAAAGATATCGCTTATTAGTCCAATATTGGGTCTTTTGGCCAATGTTGATGCTGGTTTTAATATAAGTGTTCGGATAGAGCACAACACAAGGATGCAGCCAAGCACAAGGCATCGCCTAAGTTGCGGCTCATATTGCTCAGAAATACTGGGCCAGTTTTGAGGTTTATAAATAATGCAAGTTACTGTTGAAACGCTAGAAGGCCTAGAGCGCCGTCTGAATATTACTGTTCCTGCTGCTAACATCGAAGATGCAGTTACAAAAGAGCTACGCAATATCGCTAAGAATCGTCGTTTCGATGGTTTCCGCAAAGGCAAAGTGCCTTTGAAAATGGTTGCGCAAATGTACGGTAAAGCGGTACGTCAAGACGTCATGGGCGAAGTGATGCAACGCCACTTCATTGAAGCTATCGTAAAAGAGAAAATCAACCCAGCAGG
>NZ_NDIO01000037.1:0-9172 GCF_002241085.1 Vibrio sp. V03_P4A6T147 | reverse complement strand
TCTCGGATAATACCCATAACTCTCATTACTACAATGAACAAGGTATTTACAACCTTTATACGGGTTCTTACCAGCGTCAAGACGGAAAGGTACTAACAGGCCCAAGCCTGAATGATTTAGTGGCACAAAAGGATGCACAAGCAGCCAAAGAGATTCAAAAGCAGTTTGACAGTGCGCGCGCTGAAGTCGGCAAATTAGTCACGTCGGCTGAAAAAGATAATCAGCATTTCGATCAATTGATCGCGGCTAACAATCCTCAAGGCAACGCTATAGTCAATGGAGCCATTATGGCTTTAGTGGCTCAAACCGCTTCGATAGAACGTACCGCTTCAGTGATTGGGATTGATAACCTTAATCCAGATACTGCAGACCACGAATTCTAATAATAAGATGAAAGATCCAAGGGCTCAGATGAGCCCTTTTCCACGTTTACACTGAATAAAGATGTTGAGAAAAGCCCAATGAGATCGTTTTTTACCGTCGCGCTCCTAACCTTGCTTGCCAACCCCGTTTATGCCGATGAGGTGAAATCGGGTGGCAAAACCAGTACAACCAAAGCTGGGCCGAATGCTTACTCGCTTCCTGCGGCCAATTTGCCGATGAGCAAACGGCTCGATTTTAGCGTGGGAAACAGTTTCTTTCGTAACCCTTGGGTGCCAGCGCCATCATCCACTGATGCAAGAGATGGTTTAGGGCCGCTTTTTAACACCAATGGTTGCCAAAATTGTCACATCAAAGATGGTCGCGGCCATCCGCCAGAAAAAAATGACACACATGCCGTTTCGATGTTGGTTCGCCTGAGTATTCCAGCGGTGACGGATGAACAAAAAGCGATCTACGCCAAAGAAGGGGGGATCCCCGAACCCGTCTATGGTGGACAGTTACAAGATTTCGCTTTGCCCGATCAAAAAGCAGAAGGACAAATCCAAATCGCTTATCAAGAGGTTGCTGTTGCTTTTACGGATGGCCACCAAGTGATGTTACGCAAACCTAATTTAAAAATTACTGAACTTGGTTATGGTGATATGCATCCTGATACTCAGTTTTCGGCGCGTGTCGCCCCGCCAATGATTGGCCTTGGCCTACTTGAAAGCATTGCTGATGCCAGCTTATTAGCAATGGCAGACCCTGAAGATAGTGATGGCGATGGTATCTCTGGCAAAGTGAACCGTGTTTGGGATGTAGAAAAAAAAGATTTTGCCATCGGGCGTTTTGGTTGGAAAGCCGGGCAGCCTAGTTTAATGCAACAGAATGCCGCGGCGTTTAACGGCGATTTAGGATTGACCAGCCGTTTATTCCCAAAAGAAAACTGCACCGAGAAGCAAACACTCTGTCAAACCTTACCTAATGGTGGCGATCCTGAGGTTAGTGACAACATTCTTGATTTTGTCGAATTCTATTCTCAGCATTTAGCTGTTCCAGTGCGTCGCAATGTCGACGATTCACAAGTGAAGCTGGGTCAATCATTGTTCAAACAAGTTGGCTGTGAGAGTTGCCACCGCACTGACCTTAAAACGGTAAAAAGAACGGATCGCCCAGCCTTGTCAGAGCAAGAAATTCATCCTTACAGTGATTTACTACTGCATGATATGGGCGAAGGGTTAGCCGATAATCGTCCAGAAGCCTTAGCTAATGGACAAGAGTGGCGTACCCCGCCTTTGTGGGGGATCGGCTATACGCAAGAGGTGAGCGGCCATACTTATTTTTTACATGATGGCCGAGCGCGTAATCTCATGGAAGCGGTACTTTGGCATGGTGGTGAAGCGCAAAGTGCCAAAGAGAAAGTACGTCAATTCAATGCCAGCGAACGCAACGCGTTGATCGCTTTTCTTAATTCTTTATAGGGTGCGAGCATGAAATTTCCTCTGTTATTTTCGATAGCGGTTACCAGCGTACTTTCGGCTTGCCAACCCACGCCGAAATCAGCGCTTGAGCCGCAAAAAAACAATCATGTTAGCCAAGGTGTTTATGAGGTTGAATTTGCTGCGGCGCAGCGTTTTGCTCAACAATCGCACCAGCTTGCTCAATTATTTGATCAGCAATGTCAGCTGGGCGATATCGCATTGCCCTTGCTGAAAGAACAGTGGCAGCAAACTATTGGGGCGTGGATGTTTTTACAAGGGCAAGAGAGAGGGCCAGCTAAAGCACTCGAGCAAAGTTGGAACGTACAATTTTGGCCAGATAAAAAAGACACTACCGGGCGAAAAATGAGCCTGTTAGCGAGCAGTGGCAAGCACTGGAGTGAGGAGCAGATTGCAAACCAGAGTGTCACAGTGCAGGGGATTGGCGCATTGGAATGGTTACTCTACGATGCTCAATCGCCGCTTCTGAAAAACCAGCAATTAGAAACTGGCTGTATGATTGGACAAGCGATCAGCGCGAATTTGGCGACGAAATCTCATTTGATTGCTGAGCAATGGCAACAGAATCCATGGTTGATGCTGGATCTGAGCGCTTGGCAAGCCGAATACATTGCGTTGCTCTCCAACCAGCTTGATTACAGCATGAAAAAACTGAGCCGCCCCTTAGCCAATATCGGCCAGCCACGCCCTTATTTTTCAGAATCGTGGCGCGCCAAAGTCTCTTTGAATAACCTGCAAAAGAATGTTCAAGCGATGCAAGCACTCTATTTAGCAAAAGACGGTTTAGATCAGATGTTGCGGGAAAGAGATCAAGTCGCCATGGCCGAACGCGTAAAAGCACATTTATCCTTGATGTTGGAAACGTGGCCGCAAACAGCCAGCTTATTTGATTTATTGCAAACAAAAGCAGGCTACCGTGAGGTGCTTGCGCTCTATAACAAGTTCGAACAACTCAATTATTTACTGCATGATGAAGTCGCGGTAGAGCTAGGTGTAGTGATAGGATTTAATGCAACCGATGGTGACTGATCTAACAAGGCGTACGCTACTGAAAGCGGCGTTATTGAGCGCATCAGCGCCCCTGCTGCCGCTGGGGTGCGCCACTACGCGCCGTGGCCCACAACCCGCTTTGATTGGTTGCGCTATTCATAAAGGCTCGCAGTTTCGCGCCGTTGTAGCCGACGCCCAAGGTCAAGCGATTCACCAATTACCTTTGCCTGCAAGGGGACACGGTGTTGCTATCCATCCTACCTTGACGCATGCGGTCGCTTTTGCCCGTCGTCCCGGCGAGTTTTTGATGGTGTTTAACTATCAAAATGGAGAACTCATCAAATTGCAACTGGCGCAACCCACGCGACATTTTTATGGGCACGGCGTTTACTCAAATGATGGTGCGTGGCTTTATGCAACCGAAGGCGAGAAAGCGACAAGTCGCGGCATTATTGGTGTGTATGATGTGCAGCACAGTTACCAAAAAGTGGCTGAGTTCAGTGGGTTTGGTATTGGCCCTCACGAAGTCATTGTGATGCCAGATGGCCGACTCGCGATTGGGGTGGGTGGGGTGCATACCTTCGGCCGCGAGCCACTCAACGTAGAGAGCATGATGCCAAGCTTGACCTACCTTTCTCATCAAGGAGAAGTGCTTGAGCAACGGATATTGAACGACCACCATTTGAGCATCCGTCATCTTGCTCATGATGGTGCAGATACTGTGCTGTGCGGCCAACAATACCGAGGTCAGCCGGAAGAGTATCCACCTTTGGTAGCGCTACATCACCAAGGTGGCGAACTCATTCCGCTTTTGGCAGAGCCTGAACAATGGGCAAGATTCAACCATTACATTGCCAGTATTGCGGCGACCGACCAATGGATTTTAGCGACTTCTCCACGAGGTAACTGTTACGGTATTTGGTCAAAAGAGACACTGCAACTGGTTGAGTTGGCCTCTTTGCCGGATGCTTCTGGCGTGGTAGTGCAAGATCAGCAGTTCCAAGTCAGTTCAGGAGCTGGCTTGGTCGTTAATTCACCCTATCCTCAACCTGAAATACGCACGCGTAGTAATGTCCAATGGGACAATCACTGGTCTGCCATTGATTACTCTCGCCAAAAAAGCTGAGTAAGCGAACTAAATTTGTTTAATGATAATTCTCATTGCATGAGAGTTTATGAATATATTGTTGATATCGACAACAACGTTTAGCAGATAGCCGTTTCTTTTGCCATACTGAAACGTGAATCAGCGTTGTTGGATAGATCGGAATGAGTAAAAGCATCCTATTTGCTTTATTATTGATTTTTAGTAGTTTTTCTCTTTACTCTGCCGAGAAGGTACAGCCTTTTGCTGTCTCGCAAGAGAATGCCTCGTTGCAATCTTTTATCCAATATCCGCATTTAGTCGAACGAATTTACCAAGAGAATGAGAATCGGCGCATTTGGCAAGATGAGCAGATTGTTCGTCAATTTGAACATCAATTGGAAGTGATTCGCCGAGCGGGGTTTAGCCCTTTATTTTCACGCCAGTTAGCGCAAATGAAAGCGTACCGGAATCAGCAAGCGTTCAACGAATACGATCTGCTGGCGACCGATACTTTACTTTTGTATTTGAGTTATGCCGAGCAAGCTCCCAAAGTCGGTATGGCTTGGTTCTTTGAACGTAAGCTCAACTCTGCGATTGCTCCACCAAGCCAAGAAGCCTTGTTCGCCCTTCATGTTGCGGTAGAAGTTAACAGTATCGGCGATCTGCTCAATGGTTATGCGCCGAGCAACGCGGCTTATGATCAACTGCTACACGCCTATGATTTTCTGCTCAGTACTGAAAATGCAGCGCTCTCGTTGTACAGCCAAAAAGGGTTAAAAAAACCTGGCGATAAGCTCTCACAACGTAGTGTGCTTATTGCCCGCTTATCATTAGTTAATATCGATGTTAGCACAGTGCGTGACGACGTAACTTGGTATGACAACAGCTTGGTCAAACCTGTGAAAGAGTTTCAAGCGATGCACGGTTTAAAAGCTGATGGCATGATTGGCCCCGAGACCTTAAAGTGGTTAAATTTGTCTTTGCAGGCACGCCTGTCTATGTTGGCATTAAATGCAGAGCGAACTCGTTTGTGGCCAGAATCAAAAGAGACACAGATCGTAGTCAACGTTCCCAGTTTTGATATGCGCTACTGGTATTTAGGTAAAGAAGTCTTTCAGTCTAAAGTGGTGGTGGGCCGAGTTTCACGCAAAACGCCACTCATGAGCACCAAATTAGATTCTTTGATCCTAAACCCGACGTGGAATGTGCCACACAAAATCATGGTTGAAGATATTCTGCCGATGGTAAAAAAAGATCAAAACTATTTGCGTCAACACAATATTGATATTGTTTCGAGCTGGCGTTCGAACGATCAAATTGACCCAAGCAACATCAACTGGTCTGCGGTGAATCCGGCCTCTTTTCCCTACCGAATGCGTCAGCAAGCCGGGCAAGATAATGCATTAGGTCTGTATAAATTTAATACGCCCAATCGCAGAGCGATTTACCTACATGATACGCCGAGTAAATACCTATTCAATAATACGTCGCGAGCCTTTAGTTCGGGTTGCATTCGAGTACAAAATGCCGATAAGTTTGCTTCGATGATATTAGAAACCCAAGGTATTAATGGTGATAAATTAACGGGTAAAGAAGGGCCTGCGAATGGCACGATCCCATTAAAGCAGCGCATCCCCGTACACATCATCTACCAAACTGTTTGGTATGAAGGTGGGGAACTGCACTACCGAGATGATATCTATCGTTATGATGCATTCAGTACCAGTAATGGGTGAATGGATACCGATAAAACAGTGGTCACCTAAGTAAGCAGGGATGCGTCTCTCAATTTACCAAAAAATGACTTAATAAAGATCTCTTTTATGTTCAAAGAGTAACGATGCTGTGGCTCTCTCTTGAGCATTTCGAGCACAATTTATGCATTTGATCTTCACAATGGAGTCCGGTAGTGTCCGGGCTTGTTGAAAATAAATTCAGTTGTGAAGGTATCAAACCTTGTTAGTTTCTCGTCGTCACTTTATAAAATTGGCTGGTAGTGGTGTAGTTGTAGCGGCGTGTGCCCCCCAAATAGTATTGGCATCGTACCCTGAAACCTCTCGCATACTCGCGATGAATAATTTACATACCGGTGAAACACTTGAAACCTGTTATTTCAACGGTGTTCGTTATGTTCGATCTGAGCTTGATCGGCTCAACCATATTTGCCGTGATTTCCGCCGCAACGAAGTCCATCCAATGGACAAAAATCTATTTGACCAAATATCGAAAATTCAATCTCTACTTGGCACTCAAGCAGAAGTACAAATCATCTCTGGTTATCGATCTCCTGCCACCAATGAAATGTTGCGCACTCACTCCTCGGGGGTTGCTAAGAAAAGTTTCCATATGCTAGGCCAAGCAATTGATTTTCGGTTAGATGGTGTTCAGTTGAGTCAAGTACGCGAAGCGGCGATCGAATTGGGCGCTGGCGGTGTTGGTTATTATCCTAGCAGTGATTTTGTGCACATTGATACTGGGCCTGTACGTCATTGGTCATAAGGCTGTTCGTGACTTGTCAAATGAAAGTGTCAATGTCATAGTTCGGCCAACTGCGAATTCGAACAAGGTTTTAGTATGTCGTTAAAGTATCAAGTGGTGCCCGTCACTTCCTTCTCTCAAAACTGCTCTATCGTTTGGTGTGATGACACCATGGAAGGGATCGTGGTTGACCCTGGCGGTGATGTGAAACAGCTCGTGATGTTGATCAATGAACTCGGGGTAAAAGTGGTCAGTTTGGTTCTTACTCATGGTCATTTAGATCATGTCGGTGGAACCGAACCGCTGGCGCAGCAGTTGGGCGGCGTCGATATTATTGGACCACATAAAGCGGACAACTTCTGGCTACAAGGCCTCGAAGGTCAAAGCAAAATGTTTGGTTTTCCACTGACGGAAGCCTTTGAACCTACCCAATGGCTTAATGACGGTGATGAAGTGAAGTTTGGCCTTCAAACTCTACAAGTATTGCACACGCCCGGCCACACGCCCGGTCACGTGGTGCTGTTTAGCCAGCAAGCGAAATTGGCGTTTGTTGGTGATGTATTGTTTAACGGTAGTATCGGCCGTACGGATTTCCCGCAAGGTGATTTCAATACCCTGATTCACTCGATCAAAACTAAGCTATGGCCACTTGGCAACGATGTGACGTTTGTGCCCGGCCATGGTCCGCAATCGACTTTTGGCCGTGAACGTGCCAATAACCCTTATGTCGCAGATGAAATGCCCCTGTATTGATCTTGATTAGGCTCAGAGTGTTCCTTCTGCGCCCATTAAACCATGTCTTAGTCTGGTTCGGCCGCCGCGAGGTAGCGCCGAATCAGCCCCACAAACGCCTCGGCGTCACGATCCAGATCGTGCGCTGAGATAAAAAGATCATAATCAAAAAATTGCCGTTGATAGCGCATCCGATTGGCTAACATTGCCATAAGACCATGATAGTAATTACCGTTTGGCGCAGTGTAAGGTGCGTTGTCGAGTACCAAATCTTCAAATTGAGTCTCTTTGCGCTGTTGTTTTGCTCCTAAGTAGAGCAGCGCGCGCTGGCTGAGCAAGATCTCACTAGCGATTCTGGGACACACACTCTCAAGGTAAGGTGAATAATCCTTCAGTTTGATCCCAATCCAAGGCAAAGGTTGGTGCCAACCATGATATTCATAACTGCATACCCCAATGCGGCTAATATTGTTCCATTTTACGACCCAACCTCCTTTAAAGAGATGCTGCTGAAAATGGGTAGCGGTTAGGGTGTAGCTAACTTTTCCTTTCAAAATCAAAAGATAGAAGGTGATTAGAGTCACTGCCAGTGCACTTACTAACAGCAGCGCATGAATAATGTTGGATGAGAACATGACAATGCAAATTGAAGCGATGATACAAGTCGTATTGACCCATTTAACCACAGGTGATTGCAGAGAAAAGCGCGTATTAGACAAATGTTGGGTGTGCATAAACCAGTGAAACTCCTTCGAGCTACAGCATCGTTGTTGGCTGTTGCGACCTGTATAAATTGTAGTCAGTTACCGCATCAAAATGCGTTTTTGCCCCTCAATCTGTGCTATGCCCTACAAATCGAGGACGATTTTTGATATAAAACGCGCTTCAAATTTTCACCACTGCTTGAAACGCAGTGAAATGGAGAAATATTCGATGAGACTTGCTCATAAGCGTAAGGTGCAGGCAAAATTGCAAAAGCGTATTAAAGCGACTGTTGCAAACTTGATCGCCTCTCAATCAGCAAAGCCTGTAACAGCGCAATCGACCGTAGCAAAAACCGCTGCAACAAAAGTAGTTGTGGAGAAAGCGGCGGCGAACTCTAAAAAAGTGGATGTTGCGTTAACGCCAAAACAGCAACAGGTTTTAGATATCGTCGCTAACCACACAGAAGGTATGAATCCTAAATCGATCGGCTTAAGTGCTGGTCAAGAAGATGCGAAAGCTGCCGCTTGGGCCACTGGCGCACTCAAGAAACTAGTAGAAGAAAATCTGGTAGTGAAAGAGCAGTTAGCAGGCAACAAAGTTATCTATAAAGCCATTTAATCTGCTGTTCGTTGTGAATGAATTAGCCTCGGTAGCTCCGAGGCTTTTTTACGATCAAATTTTAAAATGCAATCAAAGCTACTCTTCTTTGGTAATAGAGCCAATTTCGAGCATCGGTGCGACATCGATGTTTTCGGCATTCATCATAGAAGATAAACGTTGTACCGATGAGAGCAACAAGCTTTGCTCCCACTCTTGAAGCTGCCTAAATTGTTCGACAAAGCTTTCTTGCAATGGTTGCGGTGCCTTTTCTAGCAGCTTCTTACCTTCGTCCGTTAAATGGGCGTGCACTTTTCGTTTATCGGTATTGCTGCGAATTCGCTGTACGTATCCGTTGCGCTCTAATCTATCCAAAATGGTGGTGGCAGTGGCCTGGCTCATGTTCGTATGATCCGACAATGTGCGGATAGTCACCTCACCAAGGGTTTGAATTGAACGCATTAGAATAAGCTGGGGACCAGTAAGCCCAGCGTCTCTATTCAGTTTTTTAGAGTGCAGATCAATTGCGCGAATAATTTGTCGAATTGAGATCAAAACTTCTTCATGTTTTTCCAAACTCATTGTCCCAAAAAGAAAGTTATTAATAAGCGGGGACCATAGCGCAGTTCTTTTCACTTGAAAAGTAGCATTCGACCTCTTTTGTTTTGGTCTAAGATGATGAGTGTATAAGTTGAGATGTAAAATGATTAGTGCTCGAATG
>NZ_NDIO01000007.1:0-9191 GCF_002241085.1 Vibrio sp. V03_P4A6T147 | reverse complement strand
GTGTATAAGAGACAGAGCAAACGCTAACCCTTTTTCTTTTTCATCAACCCGTATTAGGCTGCGATTTCTTGTGTCGTCAACTTTTCGACAACAGCGTTTTGCGCTTTCTTTTCACCAATCGGTAAAATAACACGGCCATATTCATTATTCAGAACTTGAGCCATTGCAAAATAAATCGCACTTGCGCCACAGAAGATGCCTTCAAAGCCAGCAATCGTGCCGATAAGCTCGCTACCAGTGAAATCACGCGCAGCTAGTAAAGCAAATAGAATGGTCAGTGAGCCGAATACCACTTGTTTAGCACGTGGGTAGCACAATGAACCGATAAACATGAAACCAGTGAAAATGCCCCACAACGCTAAGTACCAACCCATAAAGTGAGCAGGGCTTGCTGGTAGTCCCATGTATGGCATGACAATCAGGCCAACCAATGTGAGCCAAAATAGACCGTAAGAGGTAAACGCTGTGGTGCCAAAAGTGTCACCACGTTTGAAACACATGATACCCACGATGACTTGACTTAAACCACCGTAGAAAATACCCATCGCCAAAATCATAGAGTCGATAGGGAAAAAGCCTGCGTTATGGATATTAAGCAGGATAGTCGTCATGCCAAAACCCATTAGGCCTAGCGGCGCTGGATTGGCCAATTTAGTAGACATTCGCGAGTACCTTAAAAAATGTTGATAAAAATTACGCGCGGATTTTAGTGGAGTAGCACACAAAATGGAAAGAACGTTAACGAAAACTAAGATTGTAAATTTAACCACTTGATTGTTCAAAAAGAGAGCAGAGCAACCGAATTCGATCGTGCTGCTCTCCTTTTGCTAAATGTTACTCTCTATTGACAGTTTATTTCATCCCAAAACCAGTTACTTTGCGTGGGTGATTCCCATACTCCGGGGTTATTTTTAGCCATAAAACACTTTCCATTATGCGTAATTTTATCGCCATTTTTTGCAACAGTAACCCCTGCAACCCAGCTTGAAAAATCACTGCTTGGTGGCGTAGGCTCTGGCGTGACGGGCGGTTCTGGCTCATTGACCACTGGTGGTGGCTCAACAGGGTCAGGTGTTGTGGGCGCTGTTGGTTCACCTGTAATAAGCTTCCAAGGATCACCTTGAGTGGGTTCATTACCTTGTGACCACCACTTAGCTTCATAAGTAGCGCCTTTATAGCTCACCTTATCGCCCGTGTTGTATACCTTTGTTGCTTCCCAGCCGACGATGCCATCAACTGGCGGCTCTGGTGGCGTACCGGGATCAATCGCATCCACAACACGCACTTGGGGCCAGCTAGAATGTGAACCATAAAAGTTAGTCACACATTTTTCGTAATCACCAGCAACAAGGGCTGAATACGCGGTTTGGAAACCAACCAGTTCACATTCAAACGAGTAGCCACCTGGGCGATCAGAGTAATATTTCCAATTACCATCCCAGTTGGTATACAACACATCCGTCGCACCGTTCAAATTTAAGCTACCGTAAGGCGTTTGCTGCCAACAGGTATTCTTTTCATCTGACTCAATCGGTATTTGATAATGATCCGCTAGCCCTTCCCAGTAGCGAATGCGATTAACCGGTTGACCTTTATCTTTGTTCTGTTCACCGCACTCAATGCCGCCATTGATAACGTTAATTGTGGTGCCAAAACCATAGCCAATACCAGCATCGCTTTCACGTTGCGAAGGTGTCCATGTACGGTCAATTACGTGCAACATTGCCGGTTTCGGTGCTTGAGGAGTTAAGAAGAACCAAATCGCTGAGGCTAAATTCAACCAAGAATCCGCTACTAATCCGGGGTTATTGAGTAGTACTTTGGCATCACCATCAAACATCACTTCAGAAAAAGCGCCATAGTTGAAATGGTAAGAGAGCTGCTTCGCGCCACGACCAAAATAACCTTGCCCAGCGGCGCACGGCCAACGAGCATTTTGCCAATCATTTTGGCCACAACCGGTTGTGTAACCACTTTGCCCTTCAGACCAACCCATTTCACGCACATGAACCAATGCTTGCTGCCATTCTTCAAGCCTATTCGGATTATCAGATACGTTGTCTTTCGCAATGTGACCACCCGTTTCTTGTGAGAAATGGGCAAAAGCCGTCACAATGGATTTTTTACAAATTGCGTCTGAATCTCGGCCATCCGTATATTCGCCGCAAAATGCGGGGAATTTGCCAATTGCCCGTAAGAAGCGTGTGTAGGTGTATTCGGGAGCCGCCATTTGAGTTAAGAAATCCCACTCGTACTGTGGAAAGACTTGTTCAACACGCTTGACGTTTTCAGGGTTAGAACTTAACCCCGGTACTATTGCTTCAACAATCGCATTCGAACGCGTTTCTAGTGCTTTCGACCAGATGGCATACATGGGATCCGCTGTTTTGGCTTTTTCTGCCGCTTGTAGCTCTACTTTAGAGACAATATAACCCGCGGCATTTTCAGGGTCAGGTAGGATATTTAACGCGTAACTGTTTGCGGCTAAAACACTGCTAATCAGCACGGCTAAATGCTTTGTTTTCAACATATCAATCCCTTATTTTTGGCTTAGTGGGTACGGTGAAAATAGTATGGATAGCCGAGGCATTGTTGACAGTGAAACTTATTAATTAAATGTCAAAATGCGAGTGGTTTCATCATGATGTAAACCAATTATCGTACGGCGACATCGCCCTTTGAAGGCAAGTCGATAAATATGCAAAAGCCTCAAAAAAGCTTGAGGCTTTTAGAGTTCAATCTATTTTTCATCAGGTTAAGTGAACAACCAATGCCTCAAATTTCTCAAGCATCATCGCACCGGCAATGGCTTAGCGCACATGAGCGTGGCCAGTAAAAAAGTGATGAACTGGGCCGCGACCTTGGCCAACATCCAGTTCATCGGCATAGCCAATGGCTTGCGATATGTACTGCTTAGCCAAATACACGGATTTGTGCAGGTTATTTCCTTGAGCAAGATAAGAAGCGATCGCAGAAGAGAGCGTGCAACCCGTCCCATGGGTATTTTGGGTTGGAAAACGCTTCGCACTGAGTAATTCTGACGAAGATTGCATGATCAAAAGATCGTTGCTGTTTTCATCTTGTTCTAAATGCCCACCTTTTAGCAGCACCGCCTTTGCACCCAACGCTCGTAAATCAGCCACCATACCGCTCATTTCGACTCCAGATTGAGGAACCGGCTTGCCAGTAAGTACTGCTCCCTCAAATAAATTGGGGGTAATGATGTCAGCCAAAGGGATCAACATTTCTTTTAATGTACTGATTGCCGATTGCTCAAGTAATAAATCACCACTGGTCGCCACCATCACGGGGTCTATCACAAGGCTCTTGGGTTGGTATTGCTGCATTTTTTTGGCAACGATCTTGATGATACTGGCATCGGCTAGCATGCCAATTTTAACGGCCACGATCTTCAAGTCGCTAAAGACGGCATCTAACTGGCTTTCGATATGATCAAGTGGAATGGGGAAAATGGCGGAGACGCCTTGAGTATTTTGTGAAGTAATGGCGGTAATAACGGAACACGCGAAACTGCCAGTTGCCGATATCGCTTTTATGTCGGCTTGAATGCCTGCCCCTCCACCGCTATCAGACCCTGCGATAGTGAGTACAACAGGTATGTTTAATAACGTCGTTTCTTGTGGGTGTTTCTGTATTGGTTGTGCCATGGTCGCTCCTATGACAAGACATACAGGAACTGACTTTGACCGTGGTTTGGAAAGTTCGGTAATCGAATTTACAAAGGTTAGCCGTTGTTATTCGGCTCGTGACAAAGTGCTCATAGTTCCCTACGTCAGTATTAACTGAATCAGGTTCGACGGGTCTCGAATTTCGATCTCAGCCGATGCAGAATCTGCATCGGCTCCCCGACTATTTCGCAGTAATCATAGCAGGGCACTCACCGAAGGAGTACGCTTTTTTGGAGGATTATTCCCACTCAATAGTGGCTGGTGGCTTACCTGAAATATCGTAAACCACACGAGAAATACCATTCACTTCATTGATGATACGGTTAGAAACCTTACCCAAGAACTCATAAGGCAGGTGCGCCCAATGTGCTGTCATAAAGTCAATGGTTTCCACAGCGCGTAGTGATACAACCCAATCGTATTTACGTCCATCACCCATAACGCCTACTGAACGAACAGGTAAGAAAACCGTGAAAGCTTGTGACACTTTGTTATACAGATCAGCGGCATGCAGCTCTTCAATGAAAATAGCATCGGCGCGGCGCAGCAAATCACAGTACTCTTTCTTCACTTCGCCCAACACGCGTACGCCAAGGCCAGGACCAGGGAACGGATGGCGGTAAAGCATGTTGTAAGGCAGACCAAGCTCTAGGCCAATCTTGCGTACTTCATCTTTGAAAAGCTCACGCAGTGGTTCAACCAATCCCATTTCCATATCATCAGGCAAACCGCCAACGTTATGGTGAGATTTAATCACGTGCGCTTTGCCTGTTTTAGAGGCGGCCGATTCAATCACATCTGGGTAAATCGTGCCTTGCGCGAGCCATTTTGCATTTTTCAATTTCTTTGACTCTTCATCGAAGATATCAACAAACACATGGCCAATAATTTTGCGTTTCGCTTCCGGATCAGACTCACCTTGCAGTGCGTTGAGGAAACGATCTTCTGCATTAACATGAATGATGTTTAAGCCAAATTTGTTGCCAAACATATCCATTACTTGCTGAGCTTCATTCAGACGCAATAAGCCGTTATCAACGAACACACAGGTTAATTTATCACCAATCGCTCGGTGAGCCAGCATCGCCACAACTGACGAATCTACACCACCCGATAGGCCAAGGATCACTTCATCGTCGCCGACTTGCTCTTTAATACGAGCAACCGCATCTTCGATGATAGACTCAGCCGTCCATAGACGCTCACAACCACAAACATTGAGAACGAAATTCTCAAGCATTTTTAGACCGTTTTTGGTGTGTGTGACTTCTGGGTGAAACTGCACGCCATAATATTTTTTCTCTTCATTCGCCATTGCCGCATAAGGGCAAGTTTCCGTTTGCGCTGTTTTGACAAAATCAGCCGGAATTTGCACCACTTTATCACCGTGGCTCATCCAAACATCTTGCGTTAGCTCAAGGTCGCTAAACAGGGCCGATTCACCCATTAACTGTACGGCTGCATAACCAAATTCACGTTCCTCAGAACTGGCCACTTTTCCGCCCAACTGTTCAGCCATGGTTTGCATGCCATAACAAACACCAAATACAGGCACACCAGAGTCAAACACATATTGTGGCGCACGCGGAGAGTTGGCTTCAGTCACGCTTTCAGGGCCACCAGAAAGAATAATGCCATCTGGGTTGAATTCACGGATGTCCGCCTCTTCAACATCCCAGCTCCACAGCTCACAATAAACACCGATTTCGCGAACACGGCGGGCAACCAGTTGTGTGTACTGAGAGCCGAAATCTAAGATCAGAATACGTTGGTCATGGATATCTTTAGTCATTTAAGGTCAATCTCAATCATTAATGTAGTGGATGGGGAGCATCGCGCTCCCCATAAGCTTCAAGCTATTCGTGGTTCGTCATTAACCCAAGCGGTAGTTTGGCGCTTCTTTGGTAATTTGAACGTCGTGCACGTGTGACTCTTTCATACCTGCACCAGAGATACGAACAAACTCGGCTTTAGTGCGCAGATCTTCGATAGTGGCCGAGCCAGTTAAGCCCATGCTTGAGCGTAAACCACCCATTTGTTGATGAACGATCTCTTTTAGACGGCCTCGATAAGCGATACGGCCTTCGATCCCTTCAGGTACAAGCTTGTCAGCTGCATTGTCAGATTGGAAATAACGATCAGAAGAGCCTTGAGACATTGCACCCAGCGAACCCATACCGCGGTAAGCTTTATATGAACGGCCTTGGAACAAAATAACTTCACCCGGAGCTTCTTCAGTACCCGCAAACATGGAGCCGACCATCACGCAAGATGCACCAGCAGCAATCGCTTTACAAATATCGCCAGAAAAACGAATACCGCCATCAGCAATCACAGGAATACCGTATTGATCAGCCACTTCAGCTGCATCAGAAATCGCCGTAATTTGAGGAACACCAACACCCGTTACAATACGCGTTGTACAGATTGAACCCGGGCCAATACCGACTTTGACCGCGCTTACGCCCGCGTCAATTAGAGCTTTCGCACCGGCACCCGTTGCAACATTGCCGCCGATAATATCGAGATCAGGATAAGCGGCGCGCGTTTCACGAATACGGTTAAGTACACCTTCTGAATGGCCATGAGAAGAGTCAATCAGTAGAACATCCACTCCCGCTTCCACTAATGCTTTTACGCGCTCTTCATTGCCAGCACCGGCACCAACAGCCGCACCAACACGTAAACGCCCTTGTTCATCTTTACAAGCATTCGGTTTGCGTTCTGCTTTATGGAAATCTTTCGCGGTGATCATACCAGTCAGTTTGAATTCATCATTCACTACCAAGACTTTTTCAACACGCGCTTTGTGCATGCGCTCTTGTACATCCTGACGAGATGCGCCCTCTTTAACTGTGGCTAAGCGATCTTTTGGTGTCATGACTGCTTCAACTTTTTTTGTTAAATCAGTAACAAAGCGAATATCACGGCCGGTGATGATACCGACAAGCTCATTGTGATCGCTCACCACAGGGAAACCGGCAAAACCATGTTTCTCTGTCAAAGCAATCACATCTTGAATGGTTGCATCAGGGCGAACTGTTACTGGCGCAGTGACTACACCCGCTTCAAAAATTTTGACAAGACGGACTTGTTCAGCCTGCTCTTCAATGGGCATATTTTTGTGGATAAAACCAATACCACCCTCTTGGGCAAGAGCGATCGCAAGGCGAGCCTCTGTCACTGTATCCATAGAAGCTGAGATCATCGGAATGTTCAGTGCGATATTTTTGGTCAGCTGAGTATGGAGATCGGCTGTGTTTGGGAGAACGGTGGAGTGTGCTGGTACGAGAAGAACATCATCGAATGTCAGCGCTTCTTTGGCAATTCTTAGCATTTGCAATATCTCACAATTAAGAGGAGTGAATAAAAGGTAAATCCAAGCTGTCTCAATTTGCCCTAAGAACAGGATAAATCGATTTGGATTTGATATTGCGGTCGGATTATACGCCCGAGGTAATCGCTTGACCACTCATTTTTTCATTTTTAATTTGCATTCCAACCCTTGATATGTATTATATTGCCGCTAATTTCCATACCCTCGTCTAGGGGATTAGCCTTGCCTTCTTTGACCAACGAAAACATCTACACTGTCTCTCGTCTCAATGCTGAAGTACGCCTGTTACTTGAAAATGAAATGGGCATTGTGTGGCTCGTTGGTGAAATATCGAACTTCTCCGCTCCGGTTTCTGGCCATTGGTATCTCTCACTCAAAGATTCTCGCGCGCAGGTAAAATGTGCGATGTTCAAAGGCAATAATCGCTTTGTGACCTTCAAACCTAAAAATGGCCAGCAGGTACTTGTTAAAGCGCGTCTTTCTCTTTATGAACCTAGAGGTGACTACCAAGTCATTATCGAGAGTATGCAACCCGAAGGGGATGGTCGTCTCCAGCAAGAGTTTGAAAAGCTGAAGATGCAGTTGGCCGCGGAAGGGCTGTTTGCACAATCCAATAAGCGCCCCTTGCCGGAAAATCCTCAATGCGTCGGAGTTATTACTTCAAAAACTGGCGCAGCCCTGTTTGATATTCTTGATGTGCTCAAGCGGCGCGATCCAAGCTTGCCCGTCATCATTTATCCTACACTGGTTCAAGGCGAACAAGCGGCCATTCAAATTGCTCAAGCAATTGGTAGAGCAAATGCGAGGCAAGAGTGTGACGTATTGATTGTGGGTCGCGGTGGCGGTTCTTTAGAGGACTTATGGTGTTTTAACCACGAGATCGTAGCGCGCACAATTGCCGCTAGTCAGATCCCAATTATCAGTGCCGTCGGGCATGAAATCGATGTGACGATTGCTGATTTTGTGGCTGACGTACGTGCCCCAACCCCCTCCGCTGCTGCAGAATTAGTCAGCCGAGACAACAGTAATAAGCGACAAGCTTTCGCCTCATACCAGCACAAGCTACAAAGTGCGATGCGCTATTACACCAGTCAACAAGCGCATCATTTACGCGCTTTGGTTCACGCGCTAGAGAAACAGCACCCCACTTATCGCTTGCAGCGTCAAAGCCAGCAACTTGATGACACAGAAATGCGCCTACAGCGGGCGATACAGCGCTATATTTCGACTCAGCGCGAGCACATTGGCCAGCAATACCATCAACTGCAGTTGCATTCTCCCGTACAAACCTTAGCGAAGCAGCAGCATCGACTAGCCAAAAGCGAGCAACGATTGCTGGACGTAATGGAGAAAAAACTCCTGCGCACAGCACACCGTTTAACGCTAGCTGCAGAGAAGCTTGACGCAGTAAGCCCATTAGCGACACTAAAACGAGGCTATTCGATCACGCGAGATAGCTCAGGCAAAGTGATTCACCGCGCTTGCGATCTAAAAACTGGCGATCAATTGATTACGCGAGTGGCGGATGGCGAAGTTTTCTCTACCGTTAATTAATCACTTAATCTTGTGCTTGAAACTCAAATCGAATCTTAGATTTTGATTTGAGCTCATTGCATGAATTACAGAAAAAGTTTGCTGCGCCACACGCCTGCAATTTCTCCAGCTCAGAATCACACTCAGGGCAAAAACCAATTTTGTTAAAGTGATGTTTGCACTGAGCACAATGGTAACGCCCATCCCACGCCAGTGGATTTTGGCAACAAGGGCAAAGATTTTCCTGCATATTGATCCCATCTCTCTTTGTGTCTTTCACATAACATCTTTCGCATAGTGTGATTTTGGTAGATGTTTTATATCGTTCGTTTTAATAGATAGCTCGTTTGCGTAGATAGATCGTGCATGTGATAGCCGACACTTCATCAAACGGCACGTATGGTCTCGGATTATCGAGAGTTCAGCTTTGATCTCTATCACAATACCTTTAGGCTCACCAACCACCTCATACACATTAGGCTATGATCGATAAAAGATCTCAGCCTGATCATTTGCTTTATCTGCTCCGTTCAGCGATCTACTCTCAAAAGAACATTTATATAACCACACACCGAAAGCATAAGTTACATATTCTGCATATGGATTTATAACGATATAAAGCTCCATTTAAC